>JAATEZ010000415.1 GCA_015655485.1 Lactobacillales bacterium
GCAGAGAAATGTGGGACCAGACGGAATACGTAAAACGCCTTCAATTTTTTTGATGGCGTTTTATTGTTTTCCAGGCAATGGATCTATTTGCCTCTCGCTGGCGCACGCGTCTTTCATGGGGGACATACATTGCCCCATTATACTCTAAATAAAAAATTATGATAAATGTGTCATTTTGGAAGAAAATATCCAATTATTCAAGCATTGTCGTAGCCATAGTGGCTGTACCTCTTATCTTTTTTAAAATTTACATTTTAAAGATAATGAATTCGGTCTTGGTTATTGGCACCATAGGGATGCTTTATTTTAAATTTCAGAATTAATGAGGATCATTATTCAGAAAAAAACCGCTAATAAATGAACGTTTTTAAAAAGTAATATTCTTTGAATTGATTATCAAGTCATTTTCTATACTTATACTGATATTGTCCGCTGTTATGCTACATAATAAGGCCATTTCTTCCTATATCAGTTATGGAATTCCTATTTGCTTTCAGTACCGGGATTTATGTGGCGTTTCTAATATGCAAAAAAAGAAATGAAAAAAATTATTTTTAAAGAGAAGATCTAAACCTTTAATTTCAACTTATATCACCGTAAATTAGCCCAAGAATATCTACAATTTATAATTGGGCAGTGTCATCTTTTTTGGAAATTTAGCCAAGGTATAGCTATTAGGAATTCGGAAAGTGATGAATATAAGGACATGGTCGATAGATATAATCATGGTGACGTACCCGAAGGTGAAGAATCTTGAACATTCGAAAAAGCTGCAGGGTAACAGCTCTTGCTTTTGATTCTCATAATGTGGCAGTAGACGGAATTGGTGTACTTTCTAAAAGTTTGGGAGATGCGCTAAAAGTTGCAACCTAAAATCAAAAAGCAATTTATAGATTGGGTGAAATGGATTAATATAATTTTGACAGTACTTAGATTTCTATTAGTTGCATTAGACTTCCCGGAAATGATGGTTCTCTCCTGGTCGGCCTTCGTTTCTGGTCTAACTTTAGCTATATTATTTTATATTAAAGAATGGAACCGAAAATCAATACACCCAAAGTCCGAAATTCTTTTGTCAATGGAAAACAACAAGGTGTTTGATTTTACTAATGAAATTAAATGACCAATATCTGTAATTATTAATTACCCATAATAATTGCAGCGGGCGGGTCTCCTGATTTCCATTTGGTTTTGGTGTTTTCATCAATAAGCCATGCTATTTTTTGTCTCCCTCTTCTCCTTCCCAATTGATTATAAAAAACGGTGCGCTTCCTTGTCTTTTTGTCAGTGAAAACTAGCCGGTCTGATTCCTTCGGTAGCTTTTGTTATATTAGTATTCGCTATCCTGAAAATATGTTTCCTTCGTAAGGGAAGCCATCCTGTTGCCGTTTGGGATGAGGGAAACTTTGGTGTATCGCTTAGGATACGGGGAAATCTCTTTTGTCAACCGAGCCTCACCTAAACCGGAAGGTGAAAAGCTCCATTGTTCCGCCTGGAAACTGCTGTCTGTTTTTGTATAGTTAGCCAAAATGCCCTTTTTGCTTTCCAGATGTTGGTAATACCGTTCCGTGGTTACGATCAGAATAGTATCTATGGCAGTGAGCATTGACTCCTGAATGTGGATTTTTATTTTCCGATTTTTTAAACCCTTATCCCGCTACAAACCAGTTTTACATCGCTCACTAATTTACAAATTGGTTTGTTTACAGATATCGCAAAGACCGGTGTTGCTAAAAGTTTGCCTTTATGCCCCGATCAACTATTCTCTTTTGGTTATAGTGTAAGGACGATGCTGGCAGGTTAGTCTATTCGTTTTGATATGGCCTGGCCTGGTGACTTTAATAAAGCCCCGGTTTGGTATTTGTCGTTGACGCTGAAGTAAATCATATCTGCTTCACAGCCATTGTCTTTTATTGTGATGTATTTAGATATTTTGACTAAGTTAATCGATCTGTTATTTAATGGTTTATTTTATTAACAATTAAATTGCAAAAACGATATACTTTCGCACCGAATTGTTAAAATTCAAATGAAGTATATCACCTATAATATCCTTTTGTAAACCATCAGTCCAATCAACTCAAGAATAATTTTACAAATATTCTTGAGGACTAACCACCATGAAATTAGAAATTGGCATTTTGCCCATTTGGGTAGTGTTGTGCGTCTTTTTGTGCCCCGAAAGGATTCACGGCCAACAACAAGACTCTTCTATCGTATATGCTAAATTCTATTTCACTCATCATATTGATAAATTAGAAAAATCCCTTGACAAAACGGGAAACCTCCAGCAACAATTATTAAAGCGCCTCCA
>JAATEZ010000079.1 GCA_015655485.1 Lactobacillales bacterium
ATGGATTGTTCTCTGAAAATGCTAAAGAAATATTAGCAAAAGTTCCGATAAATAAAATATGTGTCACTGATTCGGTTTGGGTTCCGGATGAGAATAAACCTGATAATCTTGAAGTAATCACTTGTTCTGATCTCTTGGCAGAAGGCATTACTCACATTCATGAACGAATCTCAATGAGTCCGCTGATGAAATGGGAAAAATAAGCGAGTGGGAAATTTTTGGATGAGGAACAGACTAAAAAAGTATATTTTTGAACAGATAAGGCTGGCCCGTTCATTTAAATGGATCAATGGACCAGCCTTATCTGCAGAATAGACGATGGGTCAAAAGCAGCTTCTTTTTGAAACTAAACAATGATCCCACCGCATTTCCTATCGGGACCAATTTTCAAAGAGCCATCAAAGGCATGTGAAAGAATGTTTATATATGCTAGAATAGGGTGGAAATCAAGTACTGGAGGTGCTTACCTATGTCTAATTCTCTTCTGACAAAAAAAGCGATAGCGGCGGCTTTTAAAAAAGTAATGGAAACAACGGCTTTTGAAGAGATTGCTGTTTTAGACATAGCAGCTGCTTGCGGGATCAGCAGACGAACGTTCTATTATCATTTTAAAGATAAATACGATTTAGTTCAATGGATTTTCCAAGAGGAGATCATTCCCGATATCTTAGCAGCGACAACCATGGATCATTGGCAGGAAGGCTCGCTAAGCTTATGTGTTTATTTGCAGAAAAATAAAGAATTTTATGTGGATCTGCTTAGATCAGAGGGACAAAACAGTCTGAAAGAATATCTCTATACTTTAACTGAAAAGCAAGTTTCTCTGCTGATCACAGAAGTTTTAGATGGAAAGCAAATTTCAGATGAAGACCTCAAATTTATCATAGATTACTATTACTATGCGTTTATAGGGATTTTATCCGTGTGGGCTCAGCAGAATATGCAGACAGAACCTAAACTTATTGTGGATCGCTGGGAAACGCTTGTGGGGAAAAATCTTCATGATTTTGTGAATCAGTTTTCAAAATAGTCTAAAAGGTTTACACTTAGAAAGATTTGTGCAAGTTCAGCACTAATTACAAGAAGTGTGTATTGAATTAAAATGAAAGCGCTGTTAATATAAACTGTCGTTAAAGTTTATGACAGAAAGAAGGACTGTTTTTATGAAGAAATATAAAGTGATCATCTGGGGATTAGGAAATGTCGGACGTGCTGCAGTTCATATGATTTTAGACAAAAAAACGTTAGAACTCGTTGGAGCGGTTGACTTGGATCCGAAGAAAATCGGTAAAGATGCAGGAGAAATTTTTGGTTTTAAAAAAACCGGGATCATAGTAAGCGGGGATATTGAGGCTGTATTGGAATTGGAAGCCGATACAGTTCTTGTATACACACCCTTGATCAGAGATGAGCAAGGCGGTTTTACTCCCAGTGCTCTGGACATCTGTAAAGCCTTAAAAGCTAAGAAGAACGTGATCACGACACTACCGATATATTTTTCGCAAGTTTTGACACCAGATTTATTTAAAATGATCGATTCCTGTGCGAAAGAAAACGGTGTCTCTTATCTGCCTTCGGGATTGTTGCCGGGAGCTTATGCGTCATATATTCCTATGGTGTTGAGCGGGATCATGGGGAAAGTCGATCGAATCATTGTGGAAAGCGGGGAAGATGATCAACATAATTTTTCTAGCTGGGTCAAAGTATTCGGGTATGGTGTAGATCCTGCGAAATTTCCACTTGAAAAACTAAAGGCGGGAATCATATCTTATTATGTTTCCGGTGTTTATGAAATGGGAGCTCGCCTGGGTTTTTCATTTGATGAAGTAAAAACAACGCATGAATATTTTACTGCACCAGAAGACTTGCATCCCATTTTTGGAACGGTTAAAAAAGGAACGCTGTGCGGTCATCGATTTACAATGACCGGAGTAGTTGGAGGGCAGGAAAAGGTGACTTTACGTTATGTTCATAAGATCTGCGATGATATAGTCAAGGAACCTGCCATAAGGGATCATATCCATATTGAGGGCTTGCCGGCTGAATTAGACATTGATATCAAAGGAATGATGCCGCTGGATGAAAGCTACGTCACTAGTGCTGCACCAACTGTTAATGTTATTCCTGCTGTGGTAGAAGCTGTTCCGGGGTTTATTCAAGCGTTGGATCTTCCAGTGGTAATTCCCATTCATTGATCGATATAAGGAGGCCCGTTTTATGAAATATGTATTTGATTTTACGGATAAAGTTGTCTTGATCACAGGAGCCAGCCGCGGGTTAGGGCGTGCTTATGCCTGCGGGTTTGCCCAATTCGGCGCAAAATTGATTCTAACAGGCAGAGATGAGCTTAAATTGAAAGAAACGGCTGATTTAGTTGAAAAAGCAGGCTGTACGGAGCATAAATCGATCGTCTGCGATGTGTTAGTCGAAGCGGATATGGATCGAATGCTCGCTGAAATTGCTGAAAGCTATGGAAGAGTAGATATTCTGGTCAATGATGCCGGTGTCGGACATAAGATCCCGGCAGTGGATGTTTCCATGGAGGAGTGGCACCGGGTACTAGGGACAAATCTGGATGCCCCGTTCTATTTAAGCACGCATATAGTGAAAAAATTTATGCTTGCTCAAGGAGGAGGAAATATTGTGAATATAGCTTCTATGGGCGGCTTTTCGGGGATACCGGGAGGTGCCGCTTATAGTGCCAGCAAAGCAGGAGTCCTGAATATGTCGCGTGCTTTAGCGGGAGAATGGGCCAAAGACAATATTCGTGTCAATTGTGTCTGTCCGCATTATACAGAAACGGATATGGTTCGACCCCTCATGGCCTATGATGCCTGGATGAAATTAAATAATTCGAGAACACCGCTTGGCCGGTTAGCACAACCTGAAGAAACAGTTGGAGCGGTATTGTTTCTTGCGAGCGATATGGCAAGCTACATTACCGGCAGCTTTATTCAAATCGATGGAGGCTGCTTAGGCGTGGCCTACTAGTTGTAAAAAAATAAAAAAACATGCAGATTTTGATGTGATCCTCAAAGGTTAGATTTTGGTCTAATTTTTGGAGGCGGTTCAAATCAGCATGTTTTTTTATTTTTACTTACTGTTTGTTTAAAGTCAAAAACCGGATTTCGGCTTAAATCATCCTTACTTCCTAGAACTTTGTACAAGAAGAACGTTCTATGAGTTTTGTACCGATAAAAGCATGGAAGCCGATATCAGTTTGGGGGCGTTGAATCTTGCCGATAATGCGTTTTAAAGCTTCACGGGCGATTTCCTCTTTAGGAACATGAATGGTGGTCAGTTCCGGGATAACGACTTTCGCTTCGGAAATATTGTCGAAGCCAATGATAGAAATATCTTTAGGGACCTGAATGTTTAAAAGATTCAATGTTTTGATCAAACTGATCGCGATATAATCATTATCACAAAAAATTGCAGTTGGCAGATGATCTTTTCTTGCTAAAAAGGAAAATTTTTCAACTTGTGTCTGGATGTCCATAGCTGGAAATTCGTAACAATGATTTTCGTGGATAGATACGCCATGAGTATCCAAGGCCTTTTTGAGGCCGCGTTCGCGTTCTTTGAAGTTATAGATCCTTGTCTGAGCGCGGGCATAGCCGATGTTCGTATGACCGTTTTGAAGTAAATAAAGTCCGGCTTCATAAGCGCCCTGATAATTGTCGATGGCAATAAAATCACAATTCATTTGTGGGATACATGTATCAAGAACAACGATATTAGGCTGGATTTTTTTCACTCGCTCGATTTGTTGAGCTGTTAAATTAGTTCCCAGCAAAAGAATTCCGTCCGAAGTTTGTTCTTCTTCTAAAGCATTTAATTCTTCCTCAAGAGTCTCTGTTTGAACAGAAGTGATCAATAAAGAAAAAGGATAATTTTTCATCTCGCTTGTTAAATAACCTAAAAGTTCATTAAAAAAAGGCATACTTTCATAGTTGTCTGTGACGATATCACTATTTTTACAGGCAACAAAGCGGATGATACGATTTCCATTGGTTTCTTTTTTCTTTACATTTCGTAAAGGAACATAATGATAGTCTTCGGCAATTTTTAATATAGTCGCACGGGTCTCTTCGCTGACGCCGGGTTTTCCATTTAATGCTAATGAAACAGCGGATTTTGACACTTGAGCTAAACGAGCGATATCATCTATTTTCATGAGCAGACCTCCAGATACATAATTTTATCTATTAAAAAAATTTTAAAGGCTAAAGAAGAATCCCTGGTTTTTTTATAATTCTATTACTAATCTATTTATTTTAACAAGTTTAGCAATAGTGCAGAGATTAGTTTAGTTCCTTTTTAGTATATCATTTTTCATTTAGTTTAGCAAAATAAAATTTAAGTTTACTAAAATTAGGATGAAATACCGCTTTATTTAATGATTAATTTAAATAAACTATTGACTTTAATTTATCACGGTGATATTCTTTTACATAAAGAAAGAGCTTTCTTTATAAGAAAAAAGCTAAACTAAAATAATTAGTTTAGCTAAATGATTTTTTGGAGGTATTGTCACGATGCTAGATAAAGTTAAACTAGGCTTTGCACCCACACGTCGGAATCTTTTTAGTGCTCAAACGGCTATTGAGTATGCGGATCTGACTCGCAAAAAATTGGACGAGCTGGATGTTGATTATGTGGATATCAAGGAGATCAATGAGGATGGACTGCTTTACGATGATGAAGGAATGGAAAAAATCGCTAACAAATTCACTGAGGCGAAGATCGATGGTCTTTTTTTAGCTAATGAAAATTTTGGGACAGAATATGAATGTGCCCGTCTGGCAAAAAAACTTAATGTGCCGGTATTATTGTGGGGTCCTAGAGATGAACGGCCAGCGGCGGATGGTTCGCGTTTGCGGGATACTCAGTGCGGCTTGTTCGCGATTGGCAAGGTCCTGCGGCGCTTTCAGATTCCTTTTACCTACATCAAAAATTGTCATCTAGAGGATCCGGCTTTTGAACGGGGAGTCAAAGATTTTTTGAAAGTTTGCAACGTTGTGAAAGTATTTCGCAATACCCGAATCTTACAAATTGGTCCGCGCCCTTTCGATTTTTGGTCGACGATCTGCAATGAAGGAGAATTATTAGAACGATTTAATATTCAACTTTCTCCGATTCCACTCAATGAGCTGGTACAGGAAATCAAAAAAGTTCAGGAACAGGATACAAAACAGATAAAAGAAGTTGTTTCCTTTATTCATGAGATCGCTGAAGTTCAAATCACAGCGGAAGAACTGGCAATGGTGGCCACGTTAAAAATCGCTATCAGAAATTTAACGCAAAAGTATGGCTGTAATGCCGGAGCCATCCAATGCTGGACGGCCCTTCAGGATGAGATTGGGATCCTTCCTTATGCAGCGGAATCTCTGCTGCAGGATGAAGGGCTGCCGGTGACTTGTGAAACGGATATTCATGGAGTGATCTCGGAATTGTTAGTCGAGGCTGCTACACGTGGCGAACAGCGCGCCATTTTTGCCGATGTAAACACGAGGCATCCAGATAATGAGAATGGGGAATTATTGCAGCACTTAGGTGTTTTTCCATTTTCAACAGCGGCCACTAAACCTATTTTGCCGCCGCGCCATTTTGTATTTGATTATCCCGGATCGGTAGCTTTCGAGGCAAAAAAAGGAACCCTGACCTTATGCCGTTTTGATGGAGATAATGGGGAGTATTCACTTTTGATGGGAAATGCGAAAGTCATTGATGGCCCTTATAATCAAGGAACTTTTGTCTGGGTAGAATTTGCAAATTTAAATCGGCTGGAAACAAAATTAGTTTATGGTCCATACATTCATCATATAGCAGCTGTTTACGACGAGGTTGTCCCGGTATTGTATGAAGCCTGTAAATATATTGGGATCAAAGCTGATTTTTATGATCCGATTGAAGAAGACGTTCAAGCTTATCTTCGTGGGGACTAACACAAGAAAAGAGGAATTTAAGATGAAGGAACTACAGAAAAAAGCGTTGGAGATCCGTAAAAATGTCTGGCAAATGATCAAAAAAGCCCAAACTGGCCATACGGGTTCCGACTTGTCCTGTACTGATATCTTGGTGACGCTCTATTACCATGTTTTGAACGTTGATCCTAAAAATCCGCAAACGGATGACCGGGATCGCTATATTCAAAGTAAGGGACATGCGGTGGAAGTTTATTGGGCAATTTTGGCAGATAAAGGTTTTATCACTAAAGAGGAACTTGGAACTTATTCACAATATGGTTCGCGTCTGATCGGCCATCCTAATAACAAGGTTCCTGGAATTGAAATGAATACGGGTTCTCTGGGGCATGGTTTGGCCATTTCGGTCGGAATCGCTTTGGCGGCTAAATTAGACCAGAAAAGCTACCAGACCTATACTTTGTTGGGAGATGGAGAACTGGCAGAGGGCTCAGTTTGGGAAGGAGCCATGGCGGCGGCCAACTATCATCTAGATAACTTGACGGCTATTATTGATCGCAACGGCTTACAGATCACTGGCAAATCTGAAGAGGTCATGAGTGTGGAACCCTTGAAAGAAAAATGGGAAGCGTTCGGCTGG
>JAATEZ010000458.1 GCA_015655485.1 Lactobacillales bacterium
AAATGAAAATCTTCAATAAAACTTTTCACATCATTTCCTCCACACTGGCTTCATTTTGAAAAATATTTAAAATATATTTTTTGATAAGTTCCATCTTGTTTTATTTCTTTTAGAGCCGTGTTTATTTTTCTCAATAATTTTGTTTCTCCTTTTCTAACACAAATAATTGAATCTTCTGAGGTGCAAGCTATTTCAAAAAGCTGGACATTTTTATTATCCGGAAGCATCTTTTCTCCAATAATGGTATCCATCAATACCGCATCCACTCCGCCGTTTTTTAATTCCATGACCGCATCTGTTGCTCTTTTGAATCTCTTTACTTGATTGCATTTTATCTTACCGTACTTTTTTTCTTCTCCTGAAACGAGGAAGTCACTGATCGATCCTTCTAAAACAGCAACTTTTTTATTATTTAAATCTTTTAAATCCCGATATGAATTTTTAATACTTACTATGCTTTGGGTCCCGCTGTAGTAGACATCGGATAACAAAGCACTTTTTTCTCTCTCTTTTGTCGGAGCTATTGCTGCGATCAGGGCCTCTGTATTGCCTAACTCTAATGAGCCTATCAGCGCATCAAAATCCATATTGACCCACTCAATCGTGACTTTCATTCGATGCCCTATCTCATTCATCAACTCGATATCAAAACCTGAAAGATTGCCCTCATCACTCAGATATTCAAACGGCTCATATTCAGCGTTAGTTCCCACAAGGATCCGTTTATCTGCCAGTGCCGCATTACTTTTCCTGCCGCAAGCGGAAAGGACACTTAATAAAACTGAGAAAAGAATCCACAGAAATATGAGGCTCTTCTTATTTTTTATTTGTATCAAAATAGGTTTCCTTTCCATGAGCAAAAATGCCTATTGACGGATAGGCATTTTTGCTAAGAATTAAAAGAAGCGTGATAATTGATCAACCACTTTTTTATCTGCTAAATAAGGTTCTTTAAAGTATCTTTCATCAGTAATTTCTTGACCTAAAAAACCCTCATATTGAAACTGGTTCAACACTTTAATCGATTGGTCGAGGGGAAACACTCCATCTCCCCAAGCTAAATGTCCATAAGGATTTCCATCAATAAAATGCATGTGAATGATATCCTTCCCAAAAGTTGAAAACCATTGTTCCATCGTCTCACTGGCAACCGTGATCGTCGTGGTATCGATCATTAATTTAAAAGAATCTGAATGGATCGCTTCAAACATTCGTTTGGCGTCTCTAATCGTCGTGACTATTTTTGATTCTTCCGGTCTCAGAGTTTCTAAAGCGATCGTGATTCCCTCTTTTTCAGCAATTCTGGTTAAAATGGCCAACATTTCAGCTGACCGCTGCCAGCTTTCAGAACCCGGCTCTTTTTCATAACCATAGCCGGAGTTGATCGTCATGATTTTTGCGCCAAGTTCTGCCGTTGCTTTGACTGCATTGGAGAAATAACCTCTGCTTTTTTCTCTTTGCAGCGCATCAGGTGCTGCGATATTATAAGGATAAATGATCGACTCCGGAGTAAATGCAATGAGGTTCAACCCATAATTTCCAGCAGTTTTTTTTACTTTTTTTGCAGTCGGTCAGTGTCGTCGCATCCATATAAAAATGTGGTGCGCCGCCCCATAACTCAATAGATGTGATCCCTAATTTCTGTTGACAGGAAAAAAAAATTTCAAGAGAATAATATAAATAATGAATATTCATACCCGCTAATTGCTGCTTCTTTATTTCAGCCATACTAAATCACTCTCCCATAATTTTTACAATAATCTGACGCGATTGCGGTCCATCGCATTCTGCCAAATAGACATCTTGGGCACTGCCCTTTTCCAATTTAGAATCAGACACCGAAAAGGTCACACTGTTTCCTAACATCGTTGATTTTAAATGCCCCGGAGAATTATTACTTGTAGCTCCATAAGAAGGCAAAAAATGAGCATGGATATACGCGTCATCATCAGGAATCAGTTTGGCCAGCGTATTCACAATATCTTGTTCAACGCACTCAAGCGGTTCGTTGATCACTAAACCCGTCGTCGTATGCTGACTGATGACAAAAGCGACCCCGTTAGAAATACAGCTTTTTGCGACAATAGATTCAATCTCAGCAGTCATATTTATTAGTTCCGCAGATTTATGCGTAAAAATACTGATTTTTTCAGAATAAATCATTGCTTGCCCTTCTTTCCGTATAGAAACTCCTCAGCATTAAGACTAAATAAATTTTCTCTCACATCTTCTTTGACAATAAATTTTTCAATCGCTTGTTTCATTTTAAATGCTCTAAATCGCGGTGTGTTAGAACCAAAAAGTATCTGTTTAGGAAAATTGCGTTCAATGGTGAGCTGATCTATTTCTTTGGTAAATAATTCTCTAAAAAAATCTTCGAAAGAGTTAAGATAAAGCATGGAAGTATCCGTATAAACATTGGGATACTTGATCAGCAGCATGATCGTTTCTTTGATCCAGGGCCAGCAGAAATGTGATAAACATATTCTCAAATCCGGATATTCGATCGCTATCTCTTCAAAATGAATAGGCTGACCATACTTTATATAGCTTTGAGGTTCCCAGCTTAAACCAGCATGGAACATGATCGGTTTATTTTTTTCCTGACAAATCGAATAAATTTTTTTCATTTTACTTTCATTTGGATAAAAAAGTTGTTTTCCCGGATGAAGATTTAGACCGGATAATTTTAAATCGTCAAAAATATACAGCAATTGGTCTATTGCGTCTTCTCTTGATGGATCCACGCTGCCAAACCCAATAAAGCGTTCTGGAACTTCAGCAACAATTTTTTTTATTTCTTCATTTGAAACAACTTCTCCCCCTTCAATAGTTGTCAAGTCGAGGGGAAGTAAAATAGACTTGTCGATTTTAGCATAATCCATTTCATAAAGTATCTCTTCCATCGGATATGGAGACTGTTTATGGATCCCAAATTTTTCTTCTCTAAACTTAACCTTAGAGTCATCAGAACTGATGACATCAAAGTAAATTGGATGCATATGAACATCGGTCGTCATTTATCAACTCTCCATTCTTTAAATTAATTAATAAGGTTCAAATTTCGTGATAGTCTTATTGGCGAATTCAGCTCCGATAGTCAGACAATCGGCCATTTGCTTTTCCTGAAGCATTCCATAAATAACTCCTGCTAAAAAGGAATCCCCCGCGCCGACCGTGTTTACTACCCGAGCCACTTTTATTGCCGGCTGGTGATAAAAATTCTTGCCATCATAAGCCACGCTTCCATGTTCGCCCAATGTTGAAATAATAAGTTTTGTTCCTTTATGGTAGGCTCTGATCATTTTTTGCTTGATACTCTCGTCAAAGTCGTTTGCGGAAAACAACCCAATATCAACATTCGGAAAAATCATATCAATATCCTTATCCTCTAAAAAAACAGAAAAATCAAAAATAATTTTACAACCGGCTTGTTGAAACTCATTTAACATTCCATAGATTCGTCCGAAAAAATCGGTATGAATATATTTATGCTGTTTGATAAATGCTTTACTTTCATCATCTAAATAGAAATTTGCCATGACGCCATCGCTGACTTCGCAATGTTCCCTGTTGCCTTCTATCAGGTTCATTTTAATACTCGCTGTCGCGCCGCTTACCATTTTCACATGTCTGGATTCAATTTTTTTTTCGTTTAAACATTCCATGAAATTCTCGCCATATCTATCGTCTCCCACGAAGGTCACCAAAGAAGTCGTTACCCCTTTATCGCACAGATTCATGATCACATCTACGCCATTACCTGTGGGATAGTTTTTTTCTAGATTTTCATAAATGTCCACACAAGCATATCCTACTGCTACAATGTCCCGCATCGCAAATCCCTCCTAAACTAGTGCAGATATATACAAAAAGATCGCCGACATCACCAAAAGGATCGTAAAGATTTTTATAGCCACCTTGACCCATTGCGAATAGCTTATCCCTGAAATGGCCAACCCCGCTAACAGGACTCCCCCGGTTGGAGAAATAATATTGATCAGCCCATTGCCAAACTGATTACTCATAACAACAACATCTCTGCTCACACCAACCAAATCGGCCAAAGGCGCCATAACCGGCATAGTGAGCGCGGCTGCTCCTGATGAAGAGGGAACAAAAAAGGAAATCACTGTTTGGGCAACTAATAAAATACTTGTAAAAGCGAATTTTGGCAGACCTTGCAGAAGATTGGTCAAAGAATTTAATATGGTATCAATGATCAAACCATTTTCCAATACAACCAGGATCCCTCTTGCCAATCCAATAATAACGGCCGCATAAACAAAATCCGCACAGCCTTGAACAAAGCTTTCAGCCAGCTCTTTTTGAGTCATTCTGGCTGCTACACCAGAAAAGATACCTAATCCGACAAAGACGGCCCCAATTTCTACCATGTACCAGCCTTTAGTTAAAATCCCCCAGACCATCAGTCCTAAACTGAAAATAAAACCAGCTATGATGAGTTTGTCCGACCTTGAAAAAACGATGTTTGAATCCACACTTTGATATTTTGTTCTTAATTTTAAATCATTTTTATAAACCAGCGAAGATTCCGGATTTTTTCTGACTTTTAATGCATACCACATCGTAAAGCAAATAGATACTGCTGTAAATACGACCCAAAAAATCACACGCAGCCACAATAAAGGATTTCCCTGAACATCCGATACTCCTTGAGCAATCAAGACACTGAATGGATTGATGGTCGCACCAACGTAACCAGTCTGCGTTCCTAAAAATAAAACGAGAATAGCGGTCATCGAATCAAAACCCAATGAAAACATCAGAGTGATAAAAATGGCATATAAAGGAATAACCTCTTCACTCATTCCATAAGTGGACCCGCCCAGGCTAAATAAAATCATCGAAACGGGAATCACCAGTATCCCTTTATTTCCCAAAAAATTAGCTAAGGTAGCCAGTCCCCGGTCGATCGTTCCCGTCTTTAAAATAATCCCAAAAGCACCGCCTAAAATCAAAACAAAAGCAATGACTTCAACCGCCTGAATGATCCCATTCATTGGCGCTTCAAGCACAGCCGCTGCACCTTGTCTATAGTCTGTATCCCCGTCGACTTTATT
>JAATEZ010000499.1 GCA_015655485.1 Lactobacillales bacterium
ATTATTTTTTCTTAACTATTCTTCTCAAAATGAGTATACGTTCTTCACATTTTTTTCATCTTTGATCGTTAATATAAAAGTATAACAAATAAACAACCCTAAACAAAACACTTTTTCATTTTTTAACTCCTTTTTAGGACATCGGTTACCCTGCCGGTGCCCTATTTAATTTTTAGTTAATACAGGAGTGTAATAAAGCTATCTTGCGTTGTTTAAAAAATAAAGCGAGAGTGTAAAACAGTTTTGTTCAAAACTGACCGTTACTTTTCCTTCTTGGATCTCCATTAATTGTTTCACAATATATAGGCCTAGGCCATTTTGTCCCTTTGTCCGGCTTTTGTCGAGGCTATAGGTCCGCTCAAAAATTTTTGAGATATCCTCTTCACAAAAATGGTCTGTATCGTTTGTCGCGATCAAAATAAGATAGTCCCCCTCTTTGACGACTTCGAGCTTAAAAAACGTGTAGGCATAGCGAAAACTATTTTGAAGGACATTGGTCAGTATCCGCTTGGTATAATGTTCATCTGCCTGAATAAGAGATTGTAAATTGTCCTGGTCAATGTGGATCTGGATTTTTCTTTTTTTAAAGTCGTTATAAAAAGGCAGGATAGTATCGGCCACTAAATTTTCTAAGGATAAGCTATCGATATTGAGGATCAGATCCTCCGATTCGATCTTGGCTACTTCATAAAATCGGTCAATGATCTCCGCTAACACGGTGATTTTTTTTTCAACGATCTCCCCATATTCTTGCCGCTCTTTTACGGAGAGCGTATTCTCCTGCAGTAATTCAGAAAAACCCTTGATTGAGGTGAGCGGAGTTCTTAGATCATGAGAAATATTCGTTATTTCCTGTTTTAATTCCAGCGTCTTTTTTTGAGAGCGCTGCTGATCTTGTTTATAGAGTGTGATCAATTGATTGATATGGTTTACAAATCCATTCATCAAGGGATTCTGATAGGTTACTCGCAATAATTCATTGGTTCCAAAATTATGAATGATTTCCTCCAGCTGCTGATTCAATTTTTGGATATTTCGCCGGCGCACCAGTTCAGCAATTGTATAAAAAATCAGTAAAACAAGTATGATCGCCAATAAGATCCCAATCAGCATAGATGCCCAGCCGCCCTTCTATAAATCTTTTTTTGTAAATATCTGCTGGCCGATAACTAAACAGCCAACGGTTAAAAGAATACCAATCATCCAGGCTGGGCTGTTGAAGGACACTGTTTGATTTATATAGTCCGTCAGATTTTCGTCTAATAGGCCGGATGGAAAATAACGATAAAGCTGTT
The DNA here is from genome assembly GCA_015655485.1 of Lactobacillales bacterium. Taxonomy (GTDB): domain Bacteria; phylum Bacillota; class Bacilli; order Lactobacillales; family Vagococcaceae; genus JAATEZ01. The sequence goes on from JAATEZ010000499.1 coordinate 1,296, forward strand.
TTAAACCAGGAATATAATGGAACAACATTTGGACCAATTGACCAGAGAGTCCAAAGATAATGATCAAAGTCAAAAGATTATACGTTTCTTTCACGCGTAAGATATTCAGGACAAAGCCCATCGTAAAGCCGGCCAAAATGATTGGGAGCATGTTTATAAAGGCGATCAGCAGCATTTTCACGGTGTAATCCTGATGATTCAGCAAGTTTTCGCCTAAAACCAGTAACAAAAGGATGGAAATAGAGCATAGAAGTACAAAACCGGCCAATGAAAGGATAAATTTACTCCAAAAGACAGTCTTTCTGGGAATGCCGAATGAGATGGCTTGTCCGGCGATATCCATTTTGCGTCCAGTTAAGAACAACCCAAACATAAAACCGATCAAGATGATCCCGATTCCGCTTGAAAGAACATTGGAATAATAAAAGCCGGTATAACCATAAGGAAATTGCGGGACAGATTTTTGCGAATAGTATAAGACAAATGCTGCAGCAGTAACCAAAAACAAACAAATCCCGCTGATTATATAGAGAGCTTTATTGCGCAGCAGGCAAAATAATTCGCTGTGAAAATAATTGATCATGCTTCATTCACCTCCACCAAATCTAAGAAATATTCCTCTAGATTACTTCCTTCGATACGCATTTCATAAATCACAAGGCCGTTTTGGGTCAGCAATTGATTGATCGAGCCGCTATCTTCCAAATGATTTTGAATGCTGATCCAGCCATCAGGAAAAACTCTATATTCAATATCCGGCAGGCCTCTTTCTAATAATTGAGCTGCCTTGGAGGGATCATCGATTCTTAAATTGATTTGTTTGCGAACTTTTTGTTTAAACTCTGTTTGGGTCAAATTTCCGACAATCGCTCCCTGATCCATAAAAACAAAACGTGTGGCTAATAACTGCAATTCAGCTAAGATATGGCTGGAGATCAGGATAGTGATATGATTTTCTTGATTTAATTTTTTTAACAGCGTTCTGATTTTGTTGATCCCCTGTGCATCCAGCCCATTGACCGGTTCATCCAGGACTAAGCAATCCGGATTTGACAGTAAAGCTAAGGCTAATCCCAGGCGTTGTTTCATCCCTAAGGAGTAATTTTTAAATTTTTTCTTCTTTTGGTCCGCCAGATCTACTATTTTTAAAACTTCCTCTACTCGGTGTTTAGCGGGTATACCTCTTTGGATCCTAAAATATTCCAAATTTTGTTGAGCTGTAAAATGAGCGAAAAATTGTGGGGATTCGATCATAAAGCTCATTCGTTTGCGGGCCTGTTCGAGCTGTTTGCCGCTTTGACCAAATAATTGCAGTGTTCCGGCACTTGGGAAAAAACGACCGGATAGTAATTTGAACAAGGTGGATTTTCCGGCTCCGTTCTTACCAATAAGAGCACAAATTTCTCCCTGTGCTACTGAGAAATCCAATGCTGAGATCACTGCTTCCTCTTTGAACTTTTTACTTAATTGATTCGTCCGGATGATGATTTCATTCATTTGCTTCACTCTTTTAATACATCCATTATAGTAGCCGGCAAATGAATAAACCGTAAACGAAAGTTAAAGAAATCGTAAAGATCACTAAACCAGCATATAACCAATGCCCCAAATCGTTTGAATGTATTCATCGGGAACATTCTCCAGTATTTTTTTGCGGAGATTGGAGATATGGACACTGATCGTATTATCCTCTCCATAATAGGGTCCCCGCCAGATTTTTTCATAAATCTCACCCTTTGAAAAAACATGTTCCGGCCGCTTGACTAACAAAGATAAAATGTCGAACTCGGCGTTAGTCAAACTTAATTTTTTATCAGCCACCCAGACTTGTCTTTTTTCCTGATCGATTTTGATCCTGCGCCATTCGATAAATGAGCCGCTTTTTTCCGGCAGCGTTTTTCTTAACTGCACTTCGACTCGCGCAGCCACTTCAGCTTTGTCAAAGGGTTTGGTTATATAGTCATCTGCCCCCATTTTAAGCAATTTTACTTTGTCATCGAGCTCTTTTTTAGCAGAAATCACAAGGATCGGCATTTGATTCGTTTTTCTTATTTTTTCAATGAATTCTTCTCCAGAGATGCCCGGCAGCATCAAATCTAAAAGAATTAAATCAAACTTTTGCGTCCTTACCTGCAGCAAGCCCTCGGTTCCCGAGAAAGCACACACGACTTCAATGGGACGATCTTTAAAAATCAAAGCCAACAGTTTGTTGATCGCCGGGTCGTCTTCTACGATCAAGATTTTTTTCATCTTAGTCCTAAAACCTCCACATTACTTTGACATGAATTTTAATTTAATAGTACTGGTTTCCAAAAGCAAATGCAAATTGCAAATGAAAATATAATCTGGTATAAATAAAAATATTGTGAAAAAAATCAAATCCACATTTTTTGCGTAGGTTATTGTGAAAGACAAAAATGCAGCGGCAGAAAAATGAAACTGGCGGACAGCTTTTATCAACTAAAACATGAGATCAATTGTGACTGGAAGATGCGTTTATTTACGAAACTCTGGTGTTATAATAAAGCCATAAAAACAGTTTGTTTCCGTTCAGTTGATTTGTGTTCCCTTTTTTGCCGGACATAAAAACCAGTAAGAGTTACTTTGATGGATAAAGTTTTTTCATGTTATACTAAAATAGCCGATTTTTCATCAAATGAAGATGGGGAGACGTACGAAATGGAAATTGCTGTCAAGAGCTTTGTTGTTCAAAAAAGGTCAACTCAGAAGGCTCTGGATCAACATATATTTGATCCAATATCCATAAACACAGACAGGAGAGATGACTTATGACAAGGATATTTTTGGTTGAGGATGAGTTGGCAATTGCCAAAAACCTTATGCTTTTACTTCGTTCAGAAGGATTTACCGTTATTCATGCGTCAACGCGAAGCGAGGCTCTTGCTGTGCTTGGCAAAAATAAATTTGAATTGGCGTTGATCGATATTTCCTTGCCGGACGGAAATGGCTTTACAGTTTACACAGAGGTCAAAGAAACCCAGATCATTCCCGTGATTTTTCTGACGGCTTCTGATGACGAGTCGAGTGTGGTTACTGCACTGAACATGGGCGCAGACGACTATGTCACTAAGCCTTTTCGTCCTCGTGAATTAATGGCACGAATTAAAAGCGTTTTGCGAAAAAGCGGACGGGCGCCGTCATCTTTTGAAATTTGCGGGCTTCAAGCTGATACGGCCAGCGGCGTAGTGAAAAAGAACAGCAAGGAGGTTTTTCTTTCGGCCTTGGAATATCGTTTGCTGCTGGTATTTATTAATAATCCTAAAAGTATTCTTTCAAGGGCCAGACTGCTTGATGAATTGTGGGATGCGGCAGGCGAGTTTGTCAACGACAATACCTTGACTGTGTATATCAAACGGTTGCGGGAAAAAGTGGAGGATGATCCCGCACATCCGCAGATTATTCTGACTGTTCGTGGAACGGGGTATCGGTTAGGGGGCGATAAGGATGTTTCGAAATAAAGAATTTCGGCATTTGGCTAATTTTTTCGTTTTGTTGACTATCGTCCTTGGAGTGTTTGGATTTGTGCTAAGTACGGCGGCGGGAATTCTTGTCCTGGTTTCTGCCGCTATTTTTGGTGCGGCCTTTTTCGCTTTTACTGAAAAACGCTATAAAAACATTGCGCGGATTTCAAATCAAATTGATTTGGTTCTGCATAATGCTGATCATTTGTTTATTGAAGAATTGGATGAGGGAGAACTCTCCGTTCTGCAAAGCGAGATCACCAAAATGACATTGCGTATCCGCGAACAAAACGATGCGCTAAAAAAAGAAAAAAAACATCTTGCTGACTCGTTAGCCGATATCGCTCATCAACTGCGGACTCCGCTGACTTCTGCGAATTTCACTCTGTCACTTTTGGAGAACATCTCTGATGAAAATGAGCGGAAGTCTTTTGTACGAGAAACAGAGGAATTATTAGTGCGGATGGATTGGCTGCTTACTTCTTTGCTGAAATTATCCCGTCTGGATGCCGGTGTAGTGAAGTTTCAAAGCAGGCCGATCGAAGTAAATGAATTGGTCAGGAGCGCACTGCGTCCGCTTCTGATCCAAATGGAACTGCACTAGATTCATTTGCAGACAGAAGTTCCGGAAAAAATAACTATTCAGGGGGATGCCGGCTGGTTTTCGGAGGCTTTGCAAAACATTATCAAAAACTGCATGGAAAGTGCCGGTGAAAATGGCTTGATTAAGATGATCTGTATGAATAATCCGCTGTTTACCGAGATTACGATCCATGACAATGGTATGGGCTTTGGAAAGGAAGATTTACATCATCTGTTTGACCGGTTTTATCGCGGGAAAAACGCAAATGGGTCCGGATACGGAATAGGACTCGCTCTCAGCAAGACAATTATCACCCGGCAGGGCGGAACAATTATCGCTAAGAATCATCCGCAAGGTGGTGCGTTATTTACTATCCGCTTTCCAAAGTGACGAATCTCTCACCTGAAAGTCACTAAGGTGTAAGTTTGAAGTTCTATTATATGGGTGAGCTATAAAGAAAGGAGCCTCATAATAATGGAGCTATTAAGAATTGAAAATCTGAGCAAGGTCTATGGAAAAGGTGAAAACCGAGTAGTCGCACTGGACAATGTTTCGCTGACTATCGAAAAGGGAGAGTTTACCGCCATCATCGGATCTTCCGGTTCTGGGAAATCCACATTGCTTCACATGATCGGCGGCGTGGATGTACCGACAAGCGGAAAAGTATATTTGGATGGACAGGATGTTTACGCTCAAAACAATGAAAAACTCGCTATTTTTCGCAGACGACAGGTAGGCTTGATTTACCAGTTTCACAACTTGATTCCTACACTGAACGTGGCGGAAAACATCACCTTGCCTGTCCTGATGGATAAACGGAAGGTCAACGAAGAGCGGCTGAATGACTTGTTGGAACTGCTTGGGTTAAAAGACCGAAAAACGCATTTGCCTAATCAG
>JAATEZ010000493.1 GCA_015655485.1 Lactobacillales bacterium
AATACTTTCACACATAATAAGTACTATATCAGATGATCCATCTGATTTTTTGCAAAATCCATCAAAGGACTTTACAAGGAATCGAAAACTATCATTTGAAACAATCATTAAAATGATGATTGGCATGAATGGAAATAGTTTATGTAAAGAAATATATGATTGGTTCAATTATGCAGAAATACCGCATCTGTTTCTGCCTTCGTTCAGCGAAGAAATAAAAGTGACAAGGCCAACAAAGCTAGGTACGAAAGATGATTTAGGACTGGCGCGTAAGGTTGTCATAGCGAAAAGGGAAAGGTAATGATTTTTAAACAGAGATAAACTCTGTATTTGAATGTTAACGAATAAAAATGCAGTGTCTAGAAAATTGCGTAAATATTCAATGTCGGGTAAAATAAAATTGATATTGGAGGTATTATATTATGGAAAATAATTACAACGCTATTATTGTTGCTACAGAAGCTAATCGGTGGCGCTCGGGAGTATCCTATTCAAGAGCTGGAACTTATATCCTGAATTTTCAATTGGTAAACTGGAAACAAAAAAATATCATGAACAGGGAAAAAATGGGTTTTATTTTCTGAACAACCCCATGATTTATCTGGGTTAATAAATGACGAGAGTCTATTAATAAAGCGAGGAGATTATATGAGTCGAATTATTTTTATTTCTCCTAACCGAGACTTATCTATTCTTGCCCAATCAGTTGCGAAAGAGATTGGCATACCCGTTGAATTTTATGAGGGGTGGTTAGAACAGGCTGGGCAGATGATGGAGAAACTAACTGGTCCTCCTATTGATATAATTATGAGTCGAGGAGGAACAGCGGATTATTTAACTAATAACTTTAACATTCCAGTGGTATCGGTTAATATGGGTGCTTATGACATAATGGAATGCTTGGATGAAGCTCGGCATTACAGTAAAAATATTATTATTACGACATTCAATGAGCCCCTCGTTGGGCTACAGTTGATGGAAAAAGTGTTTGGTATTTCAATCACGGAAATAATCTTTAGTAGTTTAGAAAAACTAAAGGAAAGAATTACTGAACTGGCTTTTTCAGGTGATTATTGTATTGTTGGGGGCGGAGCTTCGGTTTCCTATGCCACGCAATGTGGCTCGCCAAGTGTTTTCTTGCGAACTAGCCGCGCGACACTGCACACTGCGTTTTTTCAGGCTGATCAAATGGCTAAGTTGCTAAAAGAAGAAGCTAGAAGAAGATATCGCCTACAAGCGATCTTGGATGCCGCTCATGAGGGTATTATAGCGATTGATGCCACGGGCTCGGTAGAGATCTACAATAAGGCTGCCGAGCGAATCTTTGGAATAGATGCAATAAAAGTAGTAGGAAAACAAATAGCTGAATGTATTCCTAGCACTCGCCTGGATCAAGTAGTATTAAGTGGGCGGGCAGAAGATGATGATATTCAGAATATCGGTGAGGTACAGATTCTTACAAATCGCGTTCCAGTAAAATGTGAAAAAGAAACAATGGGAGCGGTTGCAACTTTTCAAGAATTATCTAAAGTTGTTAAAGCAGAACAGAAAATCAGAAAAACATTTACAGGTCAAAAAAATTTCCGGGCAAGATTTAGCTTTCCTGATATCATAGGATCGTCGAATATTATGGAAGAAAAGAAAGAGATAGCGAAGAATATTTCTCGGTCCAATCTAACGGTGTTGATTTATGGGGCCTCTGGGACGGGAAAAGAACTTTTTGCGCAAAGTATTCACAATTCAAGTTATCGGGCAACGAATCCATTTGTTGGTGTTAACTGTGGTGCATTGCCCCCCAATTTACTGGAAAGCGAGCTTTTTGGATATGAATCAGGGGCGTTTACCGGGGCGTGCCGCAATGGTAAGTATGGTTTGTTTGAATTGGCTCACACTGGAACTATTTTCCTTGATGAAATTGATTCTTTGCCAGTTGAGATGCAGGGACGACTTCTCCGTGTATTGCAGGAACGCGAGGTGCTAAGGATTGGTGGAGAAACAATTATTCCTGTGGATGTCAGAGTCATTGCCGCAACAAATCAACATCCGGATATTTTATTGCAACAAAGAAAGATTAGGGAAGATCTTTTCTATCGGTTAAATGTATTATATTTAGAATTGCCAGAATTGAGTGAACATAGTGAAGACATATTTGAATTATGTGAAAGCTTTATACCTGCCGATAAGAAAAAATCGGTTACGCCACTATTAATCGAGTTAGTACCCTATTTTGAAAAATATAACTGGCCAGGTAATGTCCGCGAACTCTACAATATCGTTCAACGGGTATCTTTTTTTGTCAATTCGTATAAACCAGAGTTGAATATAAAAAGCTTTATTGAAATTGTATCACCAAGAATATTGAAAATAACAGAGAATCTGACAAGCGATAAACCTAAATTTAGAAGTCAGATAAGTAAATTGCAAGCGGAATTAATAATGAAGGCTTTGAAAGATCATAGAACATTAGACAAAACTGCAGCTTATCTTGGGATCGGAAGGGCGACCCTAACTCGTAAATTGAAAAAAATTCGCGAGATGGGATAATTTTTTCTGAAACATAAATTGAACAAATAAGCAATTCGGAATCAAAAGGATCATATGTGAACCCGATGGGATCACATATGATCCTTTTTTTGAAAGTCATCTTTGAAAAACGGCTAAAATAGGGGCTTTTTTTGGATGGCACATTTCTTGCTTAAACATATGTATGATCAAAGTTAGTGAAATAAGGGGGGGGG
>JAATEZ010000407.1 GCA_015655485.1 Lactobacillales bacterium
CTCATTCAGCTTTTCAGTGTCCAGCTATGTGAGGCAGGCTTATCGGCAAATAGATAAATTCTCGTAAAGATACAAAACATCTTTTCTTGAATTTCCTAATTTGCTCAAAGCCTAACGGCCTCATTCAGCTTTTCTGTGTCCAGCTTCGTGAGGCAGGCTTATCGGCAAATAGATAAATTCTCGTAAAGATACAAATCATCTTTTCTTGAATTTCCTAATTTGCTCAAAGCCTAACAGCCTCATTCAGCTTTTCTGGTTTGACAGGTTTTTTTGTTCTTTAGGATCGAGCATTCCTATCAATCTTCTTTCGATGGTTTTTGGATTGTTTCCGGCCTGAATGGCTAAGACTCCTTCGATAATGATCTCATTTTTATGGACTTCTTCTTGAGATTTTCGATCGAGTCGTGAGCTGAATGGCATCAGAATAACATAACCAAAAAAAATGCCATACAATGTGGCTACGAAAGCAGCGGAGATCATATGTCCCAGAGCATCCACATCGTCTAAATTGCCTAATGCACCGATCAGCCCGATCACTGCGCCCAAAACTCCTAAAGTAGGAGAGGTGCTTCCGGCAGTTTTAAAAATAGTTGAAGCATTGCGATGGCGGATCTCAAGGTTTTCGGTTTCGATTTCCAGAATTTCCTGGATTTGATCCGGGTCCATCCCGTCAACGACCATTTCTAATCCCTTTTTTAAAAAGGGATTTTTTAATTCTTGCAAAGAGCTTTCTAGTGAAAGTATTCCGCTTTTACGAACTTGCTGAGCCATTTCAATAATCGTTTGAATGATTTGAAGGGAAGTTTCATTTTCTTCATCTCTAAATAAGGCTCCAATTATTTTAGGGATCCGTAAAATATCTTTTTTTGGAAAGGAGTTGATCGTCGCAGCAACTAATCCAACGATTATTATGATTGCCGCTGCCGGATTAAGTAAAACTGAGACATCTGCACCTTTGACAATCATCCCAACAATAACGGAAAAAAAACCCATAATTATTCCAATCATTAAAAATATATCCATTATTTAATACGCTCCTATTTCATAAATATTTGAATAAAAACAATATTTCTTTTTGTATAATATTCATTATCGGTTATTTTAAAAATAAATTAAGTCAGAGGTTAGAAAAGAAAATTCGAATATAAACGTCTATAAATAAGGGAATATTTAAATGTTGCATATTATTAAGCAAAAAAAAAAATTCTCATTTTCAGTTAGTATAGTGTATAATTCTGTTGTTCTTTAATTCTTCATTTATAAAAATTTCGGTAATCGAATAAAGATTCATGTTATTTCATCGTGAACAGCATTATTTTTTAGTTTTTCAGAATAGAGAAAGGGGAGAGCAGGTATTATGTCTGATTTTAGTTATCAAGTACTTCAAAAAGCAATGGATGCGGCATCATTAAGGCAAGAAACGATTTCTAATAATATTGCTAATGTGAACACGCCGGGCTATAAAGTAGATCGAGTAGAGTTTGAGGATAAATTGAAAGAGGCCATCAGCAAAAATAATTTGGATCTGGCTAAAACAAATGAAAAACAAGTAAATTTGGTCGATTCATTAGAACCATCAGTCGTCAAAAGAACGAATACTTCAGTGAAAGACAATGGAAATAATGTGGATATTGATCTCGAAATGTCAGAAAAAGCTGCGAATGAAATTTATTATAGTGCTTTGACCAGTCAATTGAATGCCCGTTATTCTATGCTGAATTATGTATTAAACAATTAAAATCGAGGTGAAGAAAATGGCAGTTTTTGATTCTTTTAATATCAACACGAGCGGATTATCTTTAGAACGATTAAAATTAGATACCATATCTACTAATATCGCCAATGTAAATACGACAAGAACTAAAGAAGGAGGAGCTTATCATAAAAAATCAGTGACTTTTGAAGAAAGTGTCAAACGACAAAGCGCTGATCAAAAAGGAACAAATCCAGTTGGCTCGAACACGAAAAGTTATGGTGTAAAAGTGACCGGGATCAAGGCGGATAATACTGATTTGAAATACAGTTATGATCCGAGCAATCCGGATGCTGACGAGAATGGTTATGTCGAAATGTCTAATGTCGACTTAGCGGATGAAATGGTTGATTTAATGAATACTGTCCGTTCTTATGAAGCAAATGTCTCTGCGCTTGAGAGCAGTAAAAACTTAATGAAAAAAGCATTGGAAATTTCAAAAAATTAACGTTGATCCTTTTTGGAAAAATTGAAGGGAATGGAAGCCATGAATACTTCGGCATTAAACAATCAATTGTTGACTGATTATCAATCGAAGCTGGAAGATGTTTTACCTTATTCAAATAATCAAAAAATGAGTTCAAGTGAACGGTCCGACTCTTTTCAAAACCTGTTAACAAACGCGCTGGATTCTTTAAATAAGAATTTTTCCGTTGTAGATCAAGATTCCAATGCTTTGGTAACGGGAAATCTGGACGATCTGCATACGATGATGATCCATACAACGGAGGCGCAGCTTGGTTTGCAGACGGCTGTACAGATCCGCAATAAAGCGATCGATGCCTATAATGAAATTAAAAATATGCAATTTTGAGAGGCTGACTAAGAGGAACTAAGATGATAGATAAATTGATAAATATAGGTCATTCAGGAAAAGAAAAATGGTTTAATTTCAATCGAGTCAAGCAAGTGGCCATTATTTTGATCGTCATTAGCACCCTTGCGATTGTTGGATCAACAATATACATAACTACAAAAACGGATTATTCAGTCTTGTTTTCAGATTTATCCCAGGAAGATGCCGGAACGATCGTCGACGATTTAGAAAGTGAAGGCGTAAAGTATAAGCTTGAAGAAGATGGGACGAAAATTCTGATCGACAAAAACTTAGTAGATAAATATCGAATCAATTTAGCTGTCGATAATAAATTGCCCAGCAGTTCAACAGGTTTTGAAATATTTGACAATACCAGTTTGATGTCTACAGATGAAGATCGAAAGATCATGTATCAGCGGGCGGTAACAGGTGAATTGGAAAGGTCGATAGAAACATTAGACGCAGTGAAGAAAGCCAAAGTGATTTTGGCTATTCCGGACAAAAGTATTTTTGAAAAAAAGCAAGATCAGGCGACTGCTTCAATTGTTTTAACCTTAAATAAAAGCAGAGTACCTTCAGCTTCTACTATTTCGGGGATTGCTTCTTTGACCTCCGGAGCAGTAGAGGATCTGCCGGTTGCAAATATAAAAATCGTTGACAGTGATGGAAATGTGCTCTCTGATGCATTAAAAAGTGATTCCAGCAAAGCCTCGACAGATTTGATTTCCCAATATCAACAAGTCAAAGAGGACTATGAATCTGCTTTAGAAAAAAAAATCAATGATTTATTGGAGCCCACATTGGGAACAGGAAAAGTTCAATTATCAATTAATGCTGATCTGGACTTTGATTCAGTTGAGAAAACCACCGTTGATTATGCAAACCCGGAAGTTCGCAGTGAAAATGTCCAGGCTTCTGGAGGGGCGGTCGATACACAGGAGGTTTCCGGCTGCAGTACTGAGGATAATGTGTCCAACGTGGTAGGCAGTGACGCTGCCGGGGACAAAAGCTATGAAAAAAGTGTGAATAATGAACTGGATACCCAGACGACCAAAATAGTCAGCGCCCCTGGAGTTGTAAAAAAAATATCAACTTCTGTTGTTATCAATGAAAATTTGTCTCAGGCAGATCAGCAAAAAATAGAAAAAATCGTTGCTTCTGCGGTGGGACTGGATGAAGCCCGCGGGGATACGATTTCAGTTGAAGGTCTCGTCTTAAATAAAAAGAACTCGAATGAAAAGAATAAAAATTTGCTGCAAAGTACTACGGGCAATAATTTATCAAATAAGCTCCTATTGGTTATGATTTTATTGGCTGCGGCGGCAGTTGTGATCATTGTCTTACTTATTGTTTTACTTATGTATAAAAAAAGAAAGCGTGAAAAAGCTATCGATCTAGCGTACGAAATGGCTGACGAAGAAAGGTCAGACAATGAGGCTGATCTTTTGAAAAATGATAAAAATGAAAAAACTCAAGATGAATCGATGGGGGCTCTCGCCGAAAAGAAAGAAAAAAATCGAGCCGAAGAGCTTATGAGCGAAAATGATAAAAATGCTAAGAAGTATGCAAAAGAAAATCCTGAGTTAGCAGCGGAATTGATCAAAGTCTGGATGAGGGATAAGTAGGTGGAGAAAATGAACAACGAACTAGAAGGAATCAAAAAAGCCGCTCTGTTGTTGATTTCGCTCGGCTCAGAAACATCTGCCCAAATCATGAAATTACTGCCTGATGATTATATTCAAAAAGTGAGTTACGAGATCGCCAATATTGACTATGTTCAGCCCGAAGAACGCGACATGGTCATCAATGAATTCATTCAGATGTCTTCTGCCAGAAAATATGTCCTTGACGGCGGGATCGATTATGCTAAAAATTTATTGAATAAAGCGTTGGGAGCCCAAAAAGCTAAAGAAGTTATTGATGTTTTAAATCAAATACAACTGAGAGAAAGGCCTTTCAATATCGCTAGAAAAGCTGATTCTCAGCAGTTGACAAATCTCTTATTGGGTGAACCGCCGCAAACGGTTGCTTTGATTTTATGTTATATGCAGCCGGATAAAGCTGCGGCCATCCTTTCACAGTTTCCCGGCGAGCGGCAAGCGGAGATCGCAGAAAAAATCGCAACGATTTCCAGTACTTCGCCGATGGTTATTGAAAAAATAGAAAAAGTTATTGAAAAGAAATTCTCTAATTTTGTTGAAAATGATACGGAACATGTTGGCGGTGTCCATACGTTAGTTGAAATATTAAATTCAGCCGGCAGAAGTACCGAAAAAAATATTATCGCCGATTTAGAAAAGCGTCAGCCTGAATTGTCAGAGGAAGTTAAATCAAATCTGTTTACTTTTGAGGATATTACCGGTTTAGGCGACTCGGATGTGCAAAAAGTATTGCGGCAAGTCCAACATGATGATTTGGTTCTTTCGCTTAAAGGAGCTTCTGAAGGAATCAAGGAATTCATTTATAAAAATCTTTCTACCAGAGCAGTCGAAACGTTAAAAGAAGACATTCAATTTATGGGCCCGGCTCGTTTATCCGCGGTAGAAGAAGCGCAACAAAGAATTGTTGCTGTGATCCGCCGATTAGATGAAGCCGGTGAAATCTATCTTGGGAGAGGGGAACACGATGCAGTCATCTCATAAAATTTTTAAAGAGTCCTTTCAGCTGAATGGAGCTGACCTGTGTTTGATCGAAACAAAAGCGATCCCTAAAAAAAATGAATATTTATTAAAATTACCGAACGCGGCAGCTGAACGCGGAACTGGAGCTGAATTTTTAGAAACCGAACGCGCGTTGCTGCAGCGGGAAAATAAAGCCGTCAGGCAGAAAATCGTTGAGGCAGCGGCACGCGAAGCGGAAGAAATCAAGAATACGGCTAAAAAAACAGGTTTCATTGAAGGCAAGCAAAAAGGCATTGAAAATGGCTATGAAATTGGTCAAAAACACGGATATCAAGCAGGCTACGAACATGGCCGCAGAGAGACTCGAAAGATGCGTTCTAATGTAACTGAATTACTAAAAAATGCCCAAGAAGAAGTGGTTCGCTACTACCAGGAGAAAAGAACAGAAATATTAGAATTAGCTGTTGCCATGGCAGAAAATATTGTTCACGAATCGATTGATTTGTCCGATGAGAGGCTGTTGATTTTAGCGGAACCTTTTTTAAAGAAATTAGATCGCCCGGAGAATTTGATCACTCTTTATACCAGCAAGGAACAGCTGCCAAAAGTTAGGGATCAAATGAGCAGAATGAAAGAAAAAATGGGAACGTTAAATTATTTGGTTTTGGAAGATAAAAATTTGGAGAAAAAAGATCTGATCATCGAAACAGCTGAAAAGTTGATTGATTTAACTGTAAAAAAGCAATTAAATCAGATGCTGGCAGATTTTAAGCAGGTGGAATAGAGGGATGGTTTTAGAGCTGCCTTTGGAAAAATATAAAAAAAAATTACGAGAAAAAGTTTATCATGAAGAATTTGGAAAAGTCTCGCAAGTTGTGGGACTTATTATAAAGGTTGAAGGACTACAGGTTTTTATTGGGGAAGTTTGTGAAATATTTTTAAAGAGTGTTCAAAAAATTTGTCAGGCGGAAGTTGTGGGTTTTGTGGGCAAAACGGTTCTATTGATGCCGCTGGACGTTATTGAAGGGATAGGTCCGGATTGTTTAGTCCGTCCAACCGGAAGAACCTTGCAAGTAAAGATCAGTGAGGAACTCTTAGGGCATACAGTAGATGGTCTGGGAAATATTATATCTGATGATCCTATTATTTCAGGTGAATATTTAACGATCAATCGTTCCTCTCCAGATCCCTTTAAGCGCAGAAAGATAGAGAATGTAATGACAACGGGTATTCGTGCCATCGATGGAGTTTTGACTGTGGGCGAAGGTCAAAGAATGGGTATTTTTGCCGGAAGCGGTGTCGGGAAAAGCACTTTGCTGGGAATGATCGCGCGCTATAGCGAAGCAGAAGTGATCGTTATCGGTTTGATCGGAGAACGAGGACGCGAAGTGAAAGAGTTTATTGAGAATGATCTAGGAAAGGCAGGTTATAAAAGATCGGTCGTCGTGTGCGCCACTTCTGATAGTCCGCCGCTGGTACGTTTAAAAGGTGCTTTTGTAGCGACAGCTATTGCAGAATATTTTCGAGATAAAGGGAAAAAAGTAGTTTTAATGATGGACTCGGTGACCAGATTTGCGATGGCTCAAAGAGAAATTGGTTTAGCCACAGGGGAACCGCCAACAACTAAGGGTTATACGCCTTCCGTATTTACCCTGCTGCCAAAGCTTTTGGAACGGAGCGGCATGGCGGCGAAAGGATCGATCACGGCTTTTTATACAGTATTGGTAGAAGGAGACGACATGAACGAACCGATCGCCGATGCCGTTCGCGGTATTTTAGATGGGCATATCATTCTTTCCAGAAAGATCGCTGCTGAAAATCAGTATCCTGCCATTGATATTCAAAATAGTTTGAGCCGTTTAATGAAAGAGATCACAAGTTCTGAACACCTCCAGTTAGCTGGAGAACTCAAGGAGAATATGGCGGTTTATGCTCAGGCAAAGGATCTCGTTGATGTAGGTGCCTATAAGTTGGGCACCAACGCTGCGATCGACCATGCCATTCATTTAAATGAGCCCATAAAAGATTTTTTAAAACAGAAAATCACTGAACCGGTCAGTTTCGAAGAAATGCTCCAGCAATTGAAACAAATATTTGAAGAAAATTCAGTTTGGCAAAGAACACCGCTGATTGAAAAATAAAAAAGAAATCAAGAGGTTCTTTATTTGAAAAAGTATCAGTTTTCTATGGAAAAGATATTGGATTGGCGGATTGTAAATGAAGAAGCCGCAAAAAGAGACTTTTCTAAAGTTCGGCAAAATTTAGAAAGACAAATTGCTTTACTGAAGGAAATGAACAAAGAAAAGAAGGATTTGCAGATCAATGCTGCCAGACCAAACAGCATCAACACACTAAGACAGCTTCATCTCTATCATAATTTTTTAGAACAAAAAATTATGTTGCAGGAAGAACTTGTTGCAAAGATAAACGAAGATCTTGATAAAAAACTGGCCGTTTTGATCACCGCCCAAAAAGAACGGAAAATCATGGAGAAGCTGTCAGAAAAGCAATTTGAAAACTATATTTATCAAATGAAAAAAGAAGAGCAGAAAGAGCTCGATGAGATGGGTTCATTGCGTTTTCAAAAAATAGGGAACACAGGCTTATAATGCATGCTTGAAAAGAGGTGAATGATGAATATTTCTCAAGTTTCCAGCACTCAAAAAAACGATTATCCTGCAAAGACGGTCTCAATAAAAAATACGGACTTTGCTCAGATCCAGAACGATATGATTCGTGAAAAAAAAGAGAATAAAAAAAGAACAAATAAAGAAAATGATCTTTCGGGCAAAGTGACCGATGCAAACAATGAGGAGCAGGCAGAAGAACAAAATGAAAAGACTGCTGATTTAAAAGAAGCAGACAGCGCTGGCGAAAAAGAAAATAAAAAGTCAAATTCCGGAACAAAAGATGTCAGCGATCTACAAAAAGATGAAAAGGCAGATCTAAATCCAATCATTCAATCTGAACAAAATGAACTGAAAGCTTCATCGGATCAGACATTGGTCCACTGCGGTTTGCCGGAGGGAAATTCTCAGTCTGAGAAGCAGGATTTAAAAGAAGCAAATATTTTCGATGAAATAAAATGGCCGGAAAATAAGTCGGCAAAGGCCGATTTGGCTCCAGCGGCTGAGACACCTGATCAGCCGTTGACAGATTTAAAAGGAAAAAAAGCACCGTTTGGCAGTGCTGTTTTAGACATTGGAAATTCTTCATCAGAAAGGGTTTCAGATATTTTCAGCGAAGCTGATAGGCCGGCAATAAAAACTGCAACAGTTAAAAAGCAATGGTCTGCTCACGCGGCAAACGCAGCAGAGGCTCCTGTGTCAAGCGATAGAAAAATAGAGCAGGAGACGAAAACGGACGAGATCCCTGCGGAAACTTTACCAGTGAGAGCAGATCCAGTTAAAGAGATAAATACGGCTTTGTCAAAAAATCAGGAACTTGAAGCACTTGCTTTCGATATAAAAACTAAAATAGAACCAGATTATAAAGGCGGCAATGGCGTGATAATAGGCGAGCCAAAAACAAAAGAATTGTTCCATTTTGAAATGACAAATTTTGAGACAATGACAAATAAAATTACGGAACAGTTATCGCTCTTGAAAAATGGGAATACGACTACTGCGAAAATTGCTTTAAGCCCGGAACGGCTTGGAGCGATGACCATTTGTTTAAAATTAAACCAAGGGAAAGTAAGCGCTCAGTTTATTGTTGAAAATCATAAAATCAAAGACATGGTTGAACAAAACTTGAGTCGTTTTGAAACAAACCTTGTTGATCAAAAGATTTCTGTTCAGCAGATACAGGTTCAGGTCCAAACGAACGAATCCGGATTTTCTGATTCTCAAGGTCAATTTCAACAAAATTTTAAAGAGGATCAACAAAAAGCCAATCAAAATCTAAAAAAATCTGGTAAATACCGTTCTGATTTGTCAGATAGCAAGAACAATGAAATCAATGAGAGAAACAAGATAAGCATTTTAGCATAAAGGAGCAGAAAATATGGATGAAATCCAGTCACAATCATTAGGAGCGGCAAACGCTACTACAACTTCAAGCACTGCTAAAAAAAACAACACTGAAGTATCGGTAGAAGATTTTTTGAAAATCTTGTCTGCTTCGATCAGCAATCCATCAATTTCAGGCGAGAGCGGCGGCAGTGATAGCGGAACCGACTATATTTCTCAGCTGGCACAATTTACTATGTTGGAACAAGTGCAAGAACTCAGCACAAATGTGGCAAGCAGTGTACTGATGGCTCAGCAGCAGCAGGCTTTATCGATGGTGGGAAAACAAGTCAAATTATTAGGAAATGGAGAAGAGGCAGTTACCGGAAAAATTGATAAAGTAAAGTTTACTTCAGGCTATGCCACGATCGAGGTAAATGGAAATGATTATTTAATGAGCAGTATTTTAGAAGTAGGCCAATGAGAGCTAAAAATAAAATTTCAGGAATGATTGATGGTCAATGGTCAGATAAATGAATATTAGTCCGATAAAAAACTTTGGAGGAATGAAAATGTTAAGATCACTATATTCAGGAGTAAGCGGAATGAAGAGCCTGCAAAATAAAATGGATGTGATATCAAATAATATCGCTAATGCCAATACAATGGGATTTAAATCCGGCAGAGTTCGTTTTCAAGATTTGATGAGTCAAACACAGGCCAACGCACAAGCACCAGCTATGGGAACCGGCGGGGTTAATGCAAAACAAATCGGGTTGGGCGTTACGACCGGGGCGATCGATA
>JAATEZ010000394.1 GCA_015655485.1 Lactobacillales bacterium
TATGTATGATATCTTGTTACCGGGAGCCCCAGAAAAATCCAGCAATTTAGCCGTTTCATTGGCCATGGTTTCCTGTAATTTAGGCTCATTTGGTTCTCCATATGTGATAAAATGGCTGGGAGATCTAGTGGGGAATACAAATTCTGTTTTTTCATTTATTATCGGAGCCGTTTTATTCTTTATTATGGCTTTTGTATTTGTTCTCACTGGACTAAAAAAAAGTCAGTCAGCATTAGCAGCAGATAAAAAATAATTGATCCATTGTTATCAAGGAGGAATTCTTCGTGAAGATCCAGCGATTATGTGAGCATGTTGCCCGTTTGATCCATACGCCTATTCGACAATATGATAAGGACGGCTGCCTGCAACAGGTTTTTGGTGATTTCAATGACTTGCACGATTTTTTAACAGATGATCAAATAATCTTAACGAAATACAAGGATCGCAGCCATAACAAACAATTACCTATGTTACTTTCTGAAGAGGGGTTCCCTTTTACTGTGGCTTTTTTCGATCAAAAGAACAAGTGCGATTATGTCTTAGGCTCAGTCAAGTATTTGACCAAGATGCCAATCAAAGAAGCGGTCGATGTGGAAACGCTATGTAAAGCGGCTGGAATGATTTATGAAGAAATTTATGACCAGCCTTTTTCGGTCTTTGATATTTTAACGGCGGATGCTGATCAGGAGGAAATCCAAATGAAATTGCAAAAACAAATCGGAAGGATTGCTTTTGATTATCAGGAAATGGGGGAATTACACAATCCTTACGAGCAAGAATTGAGAGAACAAAGCAGCATTCGTGAAGGCAATCAAGAAAAATTATTCCGCAGTTTTCGCGAAAACTACGCCGGGCGGCTGGCAAGGCTGTCCAAAGATGAGCTGAGATCAGTCAAAAATTTGGGAATCGTGGTCCTGGCTATTTCTACAAGGGCTGCCATTGAGGGCGGTGTTCATCCAGAACAGGCATTTATTTTGAGTGACAGTTATATCATGAAGATCGATGAATCCGCAGAGGCAACAGAAATTTACAATATTGTTCGTGGAGCAGAAGTTTATTTTACTCAGCTTGTTGCAGAAACTAGACGGCAAAAGACTGAAAATCCCTTGATCATAAGGGCGGAAAAACTTATTTTTAAATCATTGCACAATAAAATCAAAGTCGAAGATATAGCCAAGGAACTGAATACCAATGCTTCATATCTGTCGGCTTCATTCAAAAAAGAAACAGGGGTTACTATTCACGAATTTATAATGAACGAAAAAATGAAAATTTCAGAAAATTTACTGCTTTACTCCAATTATTCCATTGAAGAAATTGCCAATTATTTAGGTTTTTCCAGTCAGAGCCATTTTGGCAATGTGTTTAAACGCAAGTTTGGTTTGACTCCAAATAAATTTCGTTCATTAAGCAGTGTGGAGAAAGGATAGTGTCAATCATGCGCCCTAATTATTTAAGTATTGATATCGGCGGTACAACTATCAAAACGGCTTTGATAGATCATTCAGGAAAGATCCAGTCAAAAAATCGAGTACGAACACCTCAAAATCTAGAGGAGTTGCTCAAAGTTTTGAAAATAGAAGTGGATCGGGTTCTTGATTTGATCAGAGGAATCGCAATCAGCTGTCCCGGTAAAATAGACACAAAAACGGGAATCATTTATTTTGGCGGTGCTTTACCTTATTTGGATGGAATTTCGTTGAAAAACATTTTTGAAAAGCAATATGCTTTGCCAACATCTGTTATCAACGATGGAAAAGCAGCAGCTCTATCAGAACTTTGGGTCGGAAATTTGAAGGGAATAAAAAATGGGGCTGCCATTGTTTTAGGAACAGGTATCGGCGGCGGTTTGATCCTTGAAGGAAAACTATTTCAAGGCAGTCATTTTCAAGCGGGAGAACTCAGTTTTATGATGAAACCATCTAGTCGGCCAAGTATGCGTGATATGTATGGATCAATCGGCTCTGCCGTGGCATTAGTGGAGCAGGCAGCAGAAATTTTACACTTGGCAGACAAACAAGACGGCGAAGAAGTTTTTAAAGCAATCAATCAAGGCGATGAAAGAGTTTACCCTATCTTCCAGATGTATTGTCGAGAAATCGCCTATGTGATCTTGAATATGCAATCTATTCTGGATCTTCAACGGGTCGTTATTGGCGGCGGTATCAGTGTTCAAGAGATCCTTATCAAAGAGATCATCTGCCAATATGAGGCAGTTCGTGAAGAAGTGAAGATTATTCAAAAA
>JAATEZ010000393.1 GCA_015655485.1 Lactobacillales bacterium
AAAATAGGAAAACAAATAAGAACCGGTTTTTGATTCTTCTTTGTTTTATCTTTTTGCCGTAGTGAGCTGGCTTGTGAAGCTGGACACCGAAAAGCTGAATGAGGCATCTCTGGCTTTGAAAAAAACCGGACTGAACCATTGATCGCAACAGACCAATGATTCAGCCCAAAATATGAAGAGACGAGGTCAAAAATTGCTCTCAGAAAACTTTTGACACCGTCTCATTTGTGTACCTGACAACTAAAAACCAGACTTTTCAGCGATCAGAGAAAAAATTCATTCTTCAGTCATATTTCCTTAATTGAAGCGATAACCTTTTTAATCCCTCAACCAAAATTTCAGTGGGCGCGCAATAGCCCAAGCGAGCGTATCGTTCAAATCCAAAGCGGTTGCCGGGAACTAAAAGTACTCACTGATTTTTTAAAAGATCTTTACAAAAGGCTTCATCACTCTCATCAATATCCAAATGAATGAAAGAAGTAGAGACGTAGTTTGGTAAAACAAGCGATACTCGCGGTTCCTGCACTACCCAATCCGCTACAATTTTCAGATTATTAGCTACAATCTTTTTATTTCTAGTCCAAATTTCTTCTTTGTTTTTTAATATTTGCACAGCTAAACCATCCTCAATGATCCCGCTGCAAATCATCGTATAATCCCGATATTTCCTTAAGCAGTCCGCAATTTCATGACTGCTGGCAGTCCAACCGATCCTGATCCCGGGAACAGAGTAAGTTTTTGATAAACTATTCGTTGCTATGCCTTTATCATAAAGGTCTGCTATGGAAATAATGCGATCCTCTTCTGTTAATGGAGCATACACCTCATCAACTAATACATAAGCAGCGACAGATTTTGCGATTGCCACAACCTCCTTTAATAATTTCTCATCTAGAAGAGTCCCTGTCGGATTATTGGCATTATTTAAACAAATAATTTTCGTATCCTCTCTGACTATTTTTTTCAGTTCGTCCATATCAGGTTTCCAATCATTTTCTTCCTTTAAATGCCAGAACTCTACTTTGGCACCAAAGGATCGGGGAATATCGTAAAGCTGCTGATAGGAAGGATACATAGAAATAACATGATCATGCGGCTCCACTAAAGCATACATTGCTAATAAATTTGCGCCTGTTGCACCATTTGTTTGTAAAATATTTTCCGGCTTGACCGATTGGTATAATTGACTTACCTCTGTCTTAAATTCTGGAGATCCTTCGATCCATCCATCGTTCACTTCCATTTTAGCTAGCTTTTCAAAAAAAGTATCCACGTCCGTGCCGTCGATCTCAATGATTTCTTCCAGAGTAAAAGCTGCGATCGAACTCTGTGCTATATCAAATTTTGCCTCTTTTTCATAGACATTCAGCCAATCTTCCACGCCAAATCCGGCAATCTCCATAATGGATCTCCTCCTTGAAAAGTAATCTTACAAATCAGCGTTCACAAATTGATCTTTTTAGTCTTCCTTATATTTTTATTGTTCCAACTATAAGTAAAATAATGGCTAATACACCGCCGGCTGTGATCAAAACTGCCGCGATTTTTTCATTTTTACTAAATACCTCTCCCCTGCTTTTGCTTTTTCTAGCTAAATAATAGAGATAGATCCCCGGAATATAAGCGATCAACAGTAATAGAGTTTCTTGAAGGGCAGCTGTAGCGATCGCCATTATTTGAAAAGCACTGGCGATCAGACCAATACAAAAATAGATTTTATCCTTTTGCTGGTAAGCCAATTTCAATTGGTACAGTCCTGCGAACAACCAGGATATCAAAATTGCGGCAGTGCAAAGTGTCAAAGCAAAATTATACGCTTCGTCTGTAACCAGAAAAGTAAGCAAAAACAGGTTCGTCAGGATCGCTGTAATGATCAAAGAAGTCGTGGGAGCATTTTTAGCATTCTTTTTCCCCCAAGCTTCCGGCAGCATTTCGTCTCTTGCCATTAGCAAGGTTGTTTCAGCAGGAAGCATCGTCCATGAAAGCCAGCAGCCCAGTACTGAAATGATCAAACCGATATTCACAAAGGCTCCGCCCCATGATCCAACCATTCTTTCAAATACATAGGCCATTGAAGGTTGTGTCGTGACCGCTTGAAGTTCTTGCTGACTCATGATGCCAAAAGGAAGCAGTGATACTAGCATGTAGACGAGCAAAAGACCAATCAAACCTAGTAACGTGGCTTTACCTGCATCAGATTTTTTCGTTGCTCTGGATGCTAAGACAGAAGCCCCTTCGATTCCTACAAATACCCACAGCATGATCATGATGCAGCCCTTGATCTGCTGCCACATGGAGACACTCTTCCCACCGGCCGCTAAATTATTAGATACATTGCCCCAAAAATCGGCGGTGAAAATCGAGCCGTCAAAAGCGATCATGGCAAATATAATAAATACAAAGATAGGAACTAATTTGCAGATCGTGACAATAGCATTTAGAAAACTGGCACTTTCCACTCCGTTGTTTACTAAAATCGTTAATAGCCAAATAACTATGCTTGCTGCTACTATAGAAGGTCCATTTTGTCCTCCGGTAAATGTCGGAAAAAAGTATCCTAATGAACTCATTAACATCGTAGCAAACGCAACATTGCCCAGCCAAGAGGACAGCCAATAACCCCAGCCGCTGATGAACCCTGCAAATTTTCCATAGCCGGCTTCCGCATAACCAAAAATCCCCCCATCGATCTCCGGTTTTTTTTGCACCAGATGATTCAGCGACAGACACAATGCCAAAATTCCAATGCCAACAATGAGCCAAGCAATAATTGCCGGGCCAGGTGCTGAAGCCGAAGCGATTTGCGACATAAGTCCAAAAACACCGCTGCCGATCGCCGAGCTTATCACTAAAGCTGTCAGTGCGCCCAAGCCTATTCCATTTTTATTCTCTTTCAAAAAAAACACCCCATTCTTTTGTATTGATACTAGTAAAATCAAATTGATCCAATAAAAAAAGTCCATTCTTTTAATGAAATAATCAGTTTTTTATTTGATGAATTCAAAAATAAAAAGGAGGCTAATATTTTTTATTTTAAATCTTCACGAACAAGCGGCACGCTCATGCATTTTGGACCGCCGCGGCCGCGAGATAATCTCCTGAATGGATTTCGATGATCCCGATCCCATTGTCCCTCAAGGTTTGCGCAAAATAATCATGTTCCTTTTGAATGTTTTCCAAATAAGGGATGTCATCAAACAAAAGCCGTTCCATGATCGCCGGCGTCAA
>JAATEZ010000200.1 GCA_015655485.1 Lactobacillales bacterium
ATTCGTGTTTTGTCAAAAAAACTTAAAAAATAATTTGTTTGAGACAAAAAAAGATTTTAAAAATGCTTTTCAGGAATTGATTGATCCGCTGCTTCCGTTTTATCGCAAGGATCGCAAAGGACGCTTGAAATTAGGGACCAGCGGGACCGTTTATTCGGAAGATGCCGGAGAAATCGAAGCTTTTTTAAGACCGTTGTGGGGATTCGGTCCGTTTCTAACAAGTTTTGAGGATGAAAAATTACGGCAAATTTATTTAGACGGTATTACCGCCGGGACTGATCCCAATAGTTCCGATTATTGGGGAGAAACACAGGACTACGACCAATTACTAGTAGAGATGGCTTCTTTGGCGAATACGCTGCTGCTGGCAAAAGAAAAAACATGGGACTGTTTGACGACACTGGAGCAGGATAATTTATATAAGTGGTTGATGCAGATCAACCATCACACGATTCCTCTAAGCAATTGGCTTTTTTTTAGGATATTAGTGAATCTGGCGATGGATTATTGTGGCAGAGTATGGGATGAGGATCGAGTGGATAAAGATTTGTCCATTATCAATAGCTGTTATCTAGGGAATGGCTGGTATTATGATGAAAATCCCAGTCAGATGGATTATTATGTTTCTTTTGCGATTCATTATTATAGTTTGATTTATTGCAAACATATGGCTGCAAGAGATCCTAAACGGGTAAGGATCATGAAAAAGCGGGCCGTCGAATTTGCTCAGACCTTTAAATACTGGTTTGATGAAAAAGGGGAGGCGCTGCCTTTTGGTCGCAGTCTGACTTATCGGTTTTCTCAATGTGCTTTTTGGTCGGCTCTGGTCTATGCAGAGGTCGAAGCCTTGCCTTGGGGCGAAATCAAGGGAATCATCAGTCGGAATATGAGGCAATGGCTGAAAAAGGACATTTTTTCTACAGACGGTTTACTGACTATCGGCTATCATTATCAAAATCTTGTAATGGCAGAAGGTTATAATGGACCGGGTTCGCCTTATTGGTCATTTAAATCGTTTTTATTATTGGCGGTACCGGAAGATCATCCATTTTGGCAAGCAGAGATAGAGGCCATCCGCTATCCAGCCGGTCAAATAGCTGTTCCGGAAGCAAGAATGCTGATTTCTGCGAGCACAAATCAAATTCAAGCCTTTGTCGCCGGGCAGTTGGAACAAAAGCAGGCCCATGTCGATGGAAAATACAGCAAATTCGTCTATTCTACTGTTTTTGGAGTGAGCCTTTCTAAAGGAAGTATTTACTATAAACAAGGAGGATTTGATAATTGTTTAGCTCTTTCAGAGGAGAGATTATATTACCGCTCAAAATTGCTCAATATTGACCATGAGATCCATGAAGATCATGTGGTTTCGGTATGGCAGCCCTGGGAAGATGTGCTGATCCGAACGACCGTGATCCCGATCATCGATTGGCATATTCGGATCCATGAAATTAAGACGGGTCGGCATTTACATGCAGTTGAAGGCGGTTTCTCTGTGCCAATCCAGCAAAACAGCAAAGTAGAGCTGACAGATGGTTCTGCTGTCTGCCATTCGTCAATAGGGACATCCAGCATCTTTGCTCTGGAAACGTTTGGTCATCCAGCCATCCAAGTCTGCGAACCTAATACCAATTTATTTTTCAATCGCAGCAAGTTTCCAAGTGTCGAAGCAGATCTTCAAAAAGGAAAACATCGATTGATCAGCCTGATTGGCGGGACGGTTTTCAACCAGTCGGCCGCAGTATCAGAAGTACCGCTGGTGCAGATAAAAAATGACTGCTTAAGTATAAAATATCAAAACGCAGAAAAATGTTTAAGATTGGATAAATAGGAAAATGGCTGAACAAAAATTTGTTTCACAAAATTTAGTTGAGGAAATCGAAAAAGAGACAGAAAAAATCCTTAAAAAGAAAACGGTCGAATCCATCGATTTTTCTGGTTATCAGGCTTATTTGCTGTCAGGAGAGCGCTTGACTTTTGAAAACCAGTATTTTGCCAGAAGAAAACAGTTGACTGTTTTAAGCTTGGCTTTTTACCTGGATTCTTCCAGAACAGATGTCTTAGAAATGCTTGAAGAGGTGATCTGGGCAATTTGCGGGGAATACTCATGGGCTTTGCCCGCTCATTTGCCTGTGGTTGAAGGCCAGTTTTATTATAGCGGCGACAGTTTTCAATGGATCGACTTATTTGCGGCCGAAACAGCGCAAAGCTTATCAGAGATCATGGAACTTTTTAAAGAGAAATTTTCCGCTCAGCTTTTGGTAAGGATCAAACATGAAATAGAAATTCGAATTTTAGAACCATTGGAAGATCAAAAATGGGATTGGGAATGGAAGGAAAATAATTGGAGTGCAGTCATCGCGGGCTGCCTTGGCATGACTATCTTAACTCAGTTAGAACTCCATTCGTTCCGGCAGGAAAAATTGCTGAAACGTTTAGAACAGGCTTTCAACAGCTATTTGCGAAGCTTTAAAGCAGATGGTGTTTGTGTTGAAGGGGTAGGTTACTGGGCCTACGGATTTGGGTATTATTGTTATTTTGCCAAAAAATATTTGGACATTTATCATTCGGATCATTTCTTTCATTCGCCCAAACTCAAAGCTATTGCCGAATTCCCATTTTATGCGCAAATTGGGGAGAACCGCTTTGTTCCTTTTTCGGATGCTCATGGCGAGGAACTCCCCAGCGGCTTAGTGACTTTTTGTTCTGAATATTTTCAGGTGAAAGTCCCGTCTGTCAGAAAGGCCGCTTCTTTATTTTCAGATTCTTGTTATCGGTGGGCGCCGGCTTACCGCAACTTGATCTGGACGAAAGAAAGCGCGGCGCCGGGAGCGGAACAAAGTCATTATTTTCGGGATGCCGAATGGCTGGTTATGAGAAATCAGCGGGATGACTTTGTTTTTGCCGGCAAAGGCGGACGCAACGATGAGAGCCATAATCATAATGATGCCGGGCATTTTGTTATTGGAACACAGGAACAATTATTATTGACCGATTTAGGCGCAGGCGAATATACAAAAGATTATTTTAATGATCATAGCCGTTATCAAATTTTAAATAATCGTTCACTGGGCCACTCGGTGCCGTTCATTAATGGTCAAGAGCAAAAAAATGGCAATTATGGGGCCGAGCATGCGAGTTGTGAAGCCGTTTCGAAGGATCAGACTATTTTTTCTATGCAATTGCAGCAGGCTTATGGAAAAAATGCGGGAATCGGAAAATATCGGCGTGAATGGCGGATAGACAGTAAGCAGCGGGAAATACTTCTTTGGGATGAGATGGATTTTTTTGAAAACAGCCCGGCGCGGATCCGGCAAAATTTTATTAGTGAGATCGAGCCGGTCATTGAAGCGGATCATATCCGTTGGATCCACGGAAAAGATGTCCTTGTTTTAAAATTCTCGCCTGTTTTAGATGAAGTAAGAGTGATCCAAGAGGTGTTCAAGGATCATCAAGGAATCCAAAAAACTATCCATCGAGTGATGTTGATCAATTTAAAAAATAGCAGCAGTTATCAAAGAAAATATTTGTTCAAATTAATGGAGGTCAAGGGTGGTTAGCGATTGTGACAAGTGAATGGACATGGATAGAGGATGAATTAGAATTTGTTCTAGAAAAAATCAGGAAAAATGTTCCCGTTTTTTTTGATAAGGTCCCAAGTGCTGCTTCAAAGAATTTAGTTTATGAAGCAGCAGCAAATGATTATTGGACTTCGAGTTTTTGGTCAGGCATGCTTTTTCTGGCAAAAGAAGCAACGAAATCTGCTGAATTTGATGAAGTGATCCGGAACCAGGTTCAGAATTTTCATTATCGAATGGATCATAAAATTGGATTAGAAACTCATGATATTGGTTTTTTATACATTTTATCCGCAGTAGCCGATTATAAAGTAAATCATTTGGAAACATCTAAAGAACTAGCTCTCGAAGCGGCAGATGCTTTGATGCTTCGTTATAGTGAGAAACCTGGAGTGATCCAGGCCTGGGGCAATTTGGATGATCCTAATGAAGACGGCCGGATCATTATTGACTGCTTAATGAATTTGCCCCTGCTTTATTTTGCTTCCGAGCTTTCAGGCGATCCAAAGTATAAAACAGCGGCTTACCGCCATGCCAAACAAACTCAGAAATATATCATCAGAGAGAACGCAACGACTTATCATACTTATTTCTTTAATCGAAAAACCGGCGCAGCGGTGAAGGGAGAGACCGCGCAGGGATATTCTGATGATTAATGCTGGGCTCGCGGTCAGGCTTGGGGGATCTATGGTTTTACCTTGAGTTATCTCCATACTGGTGATTATACTTTTCTGGATTCGGCAGAAAGGATAGCGGATTATTTTCTTTCTCAGTTGCCGGAAGATCGTGTTTGTTATTGGGATCTGATTTTTAATGATGGAAGTGATCAAGAAAGAGACAGTTCCGCCGCAGCCATTGCTTCCTGCGGGTTATTGGAATTAGCCAGGCAGTTCCCGTTATCGGCATCTAAGCGGAGGAAATATGAAGCGGCCGCCATTCAAATAATGACTTCTCTTCATGAAAATTATACAACAAGGAAAACGCCCGGCTCAAACGGGATCTTGTTACATGGAGTCTATGATAAAAACAGCTGCAAAGGTGTGGATGAATGTATGATATGGGGTGATTATTACTATTTAGAAGCTTTGGTCAGGCTTTCTCAGAGCTGGTATATGTATTGGTAACATTGGCAGTAAAGAATCAAAAATAAATAACGAAAAATTAGGAGGAAAGAGTCATGAAGAAATTCAAAAAAAGTTTTGTTTTGACCTTGTTCGCTGTGGTGCTGGGGATAGTCGTATTGGCTGGTTGCGGAAATAGCGGGAGCAGTTCATCCTCCAGCTCTGAATCTGGAAGTTCCTCTTCTGGGAAAACCAAAATCACCTGGGCTTTATGGGATATCGATTCTTCCACGTATTATAAACCATTGATAAAAGCATTCGAGAAGGAAAATCCCAATATCGATGTTGAAATGCTGGATCTGGGCTCCACGGACTATATGACTGTTTTAGGAACTCAGCTGTCTGGCGGAGATAATAATATTGATGTGGCCAGTATTAAGGATATGCCCGGCTATGCTTCATTAGTCAGTAAAAATCAATTAGAGCCCTTAAGCAAATTGGCTAAAAATGTGGATCTAGATTCTTACGGCGGTCTCGTTTATCAAATTAAGGTGAACAAGGAATTCTATGCTTTACCATTTAGAAATGATATTTATGTCATGTACTATAACAAAGATTTATTTGATGCGGCCGGAGTGGATTATCCGAAAAATGGGATCACATGGGATGAGTACAATACTCTTGTTCAAGAAGTTTCCAAAAAAGCGACAAAAGCGAAAGGCAGTCAAGTTTATGGAGGACATTATCATACCTGGAGAAGTCAAGTTCAGCTGTATGGAATTTTAAATGGGAAAAATACTTTAGTATCAGATGATTATTCATTTTTGCAACCTTACTATGAAACAGTTTTGGCTCAGCAAAAAGCCGGGTATGTTCAAGATTATTCCGCTTTAAAGACTTCAAGTTTATCCTATTCCGCTGCATTTTATCAAAATAATGTAGCTACAATGGTTATGGGTTCATGGTTTATCCCGACTTTAGAAACAGCAATGAGTTCTGGACAAAGTGAAAAATTCAATTGGGGGATCGCTACGATGCCGGTTCCTAAAGGAGTTGACGATGGGACGACGGCAGGGACCATTACTTCTTTGGCTATCAATGCGAACTCAAAAAAGAAAAAAGCCGCTTACAAATTTGTTGAGTTTGTTACCGGGAAAAAAGGGGCTTCAATTATTGCCAAGACCGGTACGATGCCGGCGATCCAAACAACTGATGTGATCGAATCCATCGCTTCTACGGATGGTTTTCCAAGTGATGCGGCCAGCAAAGAGGCTTTGTCGGTCAAGAAAACTTATTTGGAATTGCCTTATTCTAAGAATGTGGCTGAAGTAGATACCATCTTAAATGATGCTCATGATAACATTATGTCCGGTAATGCATCAATAAAGGATGAGTTGAAAAATGCCTCTGATCAGGTAAAAGCTTTGAAATAAAAAAAGTTCATAGAAAGAGCAAGAAAAATAGGCTTGCTCTTTCTTGAATAAAGGAAAGAGGGGGAAGTTATGGAACAAATTCAAAAAATAAATAAAGCTGCAAAAAAACGCAAGCGAAAAGAAAATCTTACAGCTTATTCGTTTATTGCGCCAAACTTTTTGGGATTTGCTATTTTTACGTTAGGACCAATCATTTTCGCGATTATTTTATCTTTCTACAAGTGGGACGGCAGCAACCCTATGGAATTTATTGGTTTTGATAATTTCACTAGAATGTGGGGAGATTCTCGAGTTCAGGCAGCTTTCATAAATACCATTGTTTTTGTGATTGGTACAGTACCCTTGACCTTGATTTTTTCATTATTTTTAGCCGTATTGTTAAATAAGAAAATAAAGGGACGAAACATTTTTAGAACAGTCAGCTTCTTTCCCTATGTCGCTTCTTTAGTTGCTGTAGCGGCTGTTTGGAATATGATTTTCAGCCCGGTGAATGGCCCGATAAACGAAATTCTGAAAACTTTGGGCATGATGGATCCGCCCAGATGGGCAGCTGATAAAAATTGGGCCATGGTAACGATCATATTTTTCAGTGTTTGGAAGCAAATCGGTTATTACATGGTTATTTTTTTAGCCGGTTTACAGGGGATCTCCGAAGAAATGTATGAAGCCTCCGAACTTGACGGAGCCAACAGCTGGCAAAAATTCAGGAATGTCACGCTGCCGCAATTACGCCCGGTTACTTTCTTTGTCATGATGATGCTGACGATAAACAGCTTTAAAGTTTATGATCAGGTCTATATGATCACACAAGGCGGACCAGGGACTTCAACTTTGGTTTTAGTGTATGAAATCTACAATACAGCTTTTAAAAATTGGGATCTGGGTTATTCCAGTGCGATCTCCATGCTGTTGTTTGTCTTAGTTCTATTAGTGACTGTTTTTCAATTTAAAGGAGAAAAGGGCTTTGTTAATGAATAAAGAAAGGGGGGCACGATCATGAAAAAGCAAAAAAAAATAAGCACGATTTTAATTTATCTTGTTTTGATCCTTGTAACGATCACGATGCTGTTTCCTTTTGTCTGGATGCTGTCTTCTTCTTTGAAGCTGGATAAGGATATCTTTACTTTCCCTATACAGTGGATTCCCAAAGAACCGCAATGGGATAATTATAAAAACATCTGGACAAGGATCCCGCTGGCGATATTTATTAAAAATACGGCAAAAATCACTCTGATCGTGACATTTTTACAATTACTGACCAGCAGCTTTGCCGCATACGCTTTCTCAAAACTGCATTTTAAAGGAAAGGATATTCTTTTCATGGCCTACATTGCGACGATCGCAGTTCCTTGGCAGGCCTACATGGTTCCGCAATTCATTATGATGCGTTCGTTTGGTTTAAATAATACTCATTTAGCTATTATTTTACTGCAAGCTTTTTCAGCTTTCGGGGTATTCATGATGCGTCAGTTTTACCAAGGAATCCCAGATTCGCTGATCGAAGCGGCCAGGATCGATGGTATGAATGATTATCAAATTTATGCTAAAATCATGTTGCCCTTATCTAAACCAGGATTATCTACGTTGACTATTTTTACTTTTGTGAACACTTGGAATGATTTTTTGGGTCCATTACTATATTTAACGAGAGATAATTTAAAAACGATCCAAATTGGTTTGAGAATGTTTATTACGCAGTATTCTGCAGAATATTCATTGATCATGGCGGCTTCTGTTGTGGTATTGATTCCCGTATTGGTAGTATTTTTATCTCTTCAAAAATACTTTGTGCAAGGAGTCGCTGCTACAGGTGTCAAAGGATAGCTTCATCATCGGCAATAGCTGGAAAAATTTCCATCGCGATAATTTTTCGTTTACTATTGCTCAAGACCTATGACACCTCATTCAGCTTTTCTGTGTCTGGCTTCATGAGGCAGGTCTATCGGCAAAAAAGACAAATATCGTCTGAATCAAAAGGCGATTCATACTCAATTGGCTGTTTTTGCTCAAGACCTATGACACCTCATTCAGCTTTTCTGTGTCTGGCTTCATGAATCAACCCTCTATGGAAAATAGACAATCTTCAAGTGAAATCCAAAGCATTCCACATTCAGATTCCTAATTTTCAACAGGGCTGAACGATTCATTCAGCCTTTTTAATGTTTTTTTTAAAATTTGAAGAAAATCGGGTAAAAAAATGAAATCAGATTTTCAAAACAAAAGAAAAATCCAATACTTTTGGAATGCTTATAAAATTCCTGTTATAGTGGTATCTGCCTTATTTATTTTGTTGGGCATCATGGCTGTTCCTGCCTTTTTTCCAAAGTCTGAAACAGTATGG
>JAATEZ010000447.1 GCA_015655485.1 Lactobacillales bacterium
AAAATTTATGACGATGGGAAAAAAGAAGTTCTCGACAAAGCTTTTAAAAAAATCAAAGTTCTGGCCGATAAAATCACTGTCAATGAGGCAGGCTCTGAAATCGATAAAGTCAATGCACAAGCAGGGATCGCCCCGGTAAAAGTATCCGATGATATTTACCGATTAGTTAAAGCGGCTTATAAATATAGTGTTGAAACCGATGGCGGATTCGATATGGCTATCGGGCCGATCACCCAGTTGTGGCACATCGGCTTTGACGATGCACGCAAACCCAGTCAAGAAGAAATAGATGCAGCTTTAAAGCTGGTAGATTATCGCAAGATCACACTGGATGATAAGAAGAAAACTGTGTATTTAGAAGAAAAAGGTATGCAGCTTGACCTGGGCGGTGTTGCAAAAGGATTTATAACCGATGAAGTAGTCAAACTCTTGAAAAAAAATGATGTGACTACAGCCATTGTCGATCTGGGTGGAAATGTGTACGTTTTAGGAAAAAGTCCTAATAGCGGCAATAACTGGACAATCGGAGTTCAGGATCCTAACCAGGCTCGGTTCGTTTCATTGGGAACATTAAAAGAAAAAAATGTTTCCCTTGTTACATCAGGAATCTATGAACGAAAACTTGTAGTAGACGGCGTCACCTATCATCATATCATGGATCCTAAAACTGGATACCCTTTTGATAATGATATTGCTAGTGTCAGTATCGTCTCTAAAAAATCGGTTGAAGGAGACGGCTTATTTACAAAAGCTGTTTTTTCAAAAGGCATCAAGGCCGGAATGACCTACATTGAAAAACAAAAAGGCGTGGAAGCGATTATCGTTTCCAAAGAAGGTAAAATTTACGTATCAAGCGGTCTGAAAAATAATTTTAAAATCACCGAAGACAATGATTACAAAATGGGAAATATCGCGGATTTAAATTAACTGCTCTTTCTAATGATAGGAGCAGATTTCATTAAAATGTCCTATCAGGGATCGAAAAGGGAAATGTAAAAATGCTGCATAACGTAGAACGTGAAAAAGCAGCCGTTGGTCAAAAGATTGTGATCTGCGGCGGCGGATCCTGCGGTGTTCAATGTGCAGTTGGTTTGGCTAAACAGGGAAAGAATGTCCCTGTCATTGATCAGATACTTGAAACTGATTTCTGTAAAGATCGTTTCTTTATCACTAGGATCGTTCTCTTTGATGAAGGAAAGGAAAATGGAGTACGACTGTTCGGTGACCATAAAGTGGTCTAATTTACTGATAGCGGTGTTAAGCTAAAAAATCTTAACAATAAGGAAAATTGCTGCCTGCCGATACCATTATTTTAGTTTTTGAGATGAAACCAAAAAATAATTTTGTGAATCAAAATAGTTGAAAAGCGGCCGAAAAAAACTTATATTGTCGGTGACTATAGTCATGCAGACAGCATCAGAAGCGCTAATTTTGATACATTTAATGCAGCCGTTAAAATTTGATCAGTATTAAAAAAAAGAAAAGAGCTGGAAAAAAACTCGATGAGTTTTTCCAGCTCCTTTTTTTGGTGTTCTCAACGAAACATGGTTTGAGCGGCTTTG
The DNA here is from genome assembly GCA_015655485.1 of Lactobacillales bacterium. GTDB lineage: Bacteria > Bacillota > Bacilli > Lactobacillales > Vagococcaceae > JAATEZ01. The sequence goes on from JAATEZ010000447.1 coordinate 1,563, forward strand.
GCTAAAACTTTAGGGTTTTTATTATGCGGCGTCACTGGACAAATTTTCTTGTCGATATCAAACAGAGTATACACAGCGATCCTTGCAGCCCGGACAGAGTATTCTTCTGTAAATACCATATCTTTGGGAATTTCAACAAATTGGCTGATCATCGCAAAATTAGTGCTCCCGGCCGGAACGACTTGAGGTCGATCTTCCATCGCGCGCGGTTGAAACTGAGCATCGATGTAAGGCATATAACAAGGAATAACATTAACGACATCTGTTTTGATTTGATTCCAGTCATCTTCCCATTTCAAATGACAAATCAATTCATAAAGAATCTCTTCTCCAGTACATTCTTTCATCGGTTTTTTCACATAATTTCCGACACGATCCGGATAAAGTCCATATCCCCAGAAAATAGTCGTGTTCGCATCCTGTGCTTTAAAATGCGGTTGCGCCGCAACTACTGTGCTCATTAACCAATTCGAATCTTTGAAAGTCATCAAGGCGCCGCTTCCAGGAATGTTGCCAGTAAACTGCTCTATTCGTTTCAGCAAAGTCTCTCCTTTACAAGTGACGGTAAAGCTCTGCCAGTTGGTTTCATCCTCATGGTCAAAGAACGGTTCCGGATTCCCCAAGTTTTCTTTCTTTTGTGCCACTTTATACCATAATTCGCCGGAAATCGGGCGCTCAGCTGGAACTGGTGCCGGGGTGTGAAGATCTCCTAATGTAGCACTGTCCGTCATACAGGCATTGGTCATGATCACTACATCTTCTTCTTTCAGCTTGATAGCTGTTTCATCTGAAAAATAGAGTTTGGTCGCTGTGATGTTCTCATTATCTTTAAAATCAATATCCGTCACTGTTTGATTCATGGTAAAATCTACTCCATGTTTTTCAAGATAAGATTTTAATGGCAAAATAAGACTTTCATATTGGTTAAGGGGTGTCCGCGTGACTCCTTCCAAGGTATCGATTCGGCTAAATTCTAAAATCATCCGGTTCATATAGCGTCTAAATTCAAATAGACTGCTCCATTTTTGAAAGGCGAAAGTCGTTTGCCACATATACCAAAAGTTTGTCTCAAAAAAATGCGGCGCAAACCAATCTTCGATGGTCTGATTATCTAAACTCTTTTCATCGGCCCCCAATAACTTGGTTAAATTTATCCGGTCATTATTATCAAAGCCCATAGAATGAACATCTAAGATTTGACGGTCCTTATCCACCAAGCGCGCTTGTGCATGAGTTGGATGTAAATGGTCGAAGTTCAGTATCTCTTCCGTTACACTTCTATTAGGAGCATCCAGAGAGGGAATACTGCTGAACAGCTCCCAAAAATTTTCATACGTCTCTTCATTCAGCATTCTTCCGCCCCGAGCCACAAAACCCTTTGCCGCATCACCGGCTCCATCATTACTGCCGCCAAGGATATCCATCCCTTCGACGATGTGGATATTTTTACCGTCAAAATTAGCATCTCGAACTAGATAGGCCGCACCGGCTAAACTCGCGATACCTCCGCCCACGAAATAAACTTGTTTCTCACCATAATAACGTGATTTTATCTCTTCTTCTACTTGAACTTCTTTCTCACTGGTAAGTTTCCTTTGCGCTTTTTTCATTCCTAAAGCAGTCACTCCGATCCCTAAAGATACAGCAGCGATTTTACCTAAATGTTTTTTGCTCATAACAGATCCCTCTTTTTTCTTTTTTTTTTGATAAGTTTATGATAGAGCTGGAAAAATCGAATTGCACTCATCAAAGCTATTCATTTGTCTGAATTTAAGACAAAACATTAAAATTGTCTAATTTTCTGCTTTTTTATACAAGCTGGAAGCCAGTAATTCAGTATCTTTGGCAAAACGGAAAAACTGCTGCGCGATCACGTCAGGAGAATCTTTAAATCCATTCAAGATCCATTCCGTTAAAACACCACTGCAGCCGTAAGAAAAAAAACGACAGTAAAAATTACGGTCGGATTGACTTATCCTGTTTTCCGTATCGATCCGCACGAACAACTCCTGAAAAAGAGTTTGAGTGATTTTTGAAAATGACCTCGTCAAAACCTGCGGATAAGCACTGACCGTGTTTCGATAAAAATTACTGTTTTTTCTCATTTCTGCCAGCATTTCTAAAATATGCTGATCCCAATTTTCTAAAGTAGTTTCCTCCACTAAAAATCTGAAGGCTTGGTTTTGATAAATCCATTCAAGTAAATCATACTTATCGGTAAAATGATAATAAAATGTTTGACGATTCAAACCACATTCTTTCGTCATGTCAGCAATACTTATTTTTTCAAATTTTTTATGTTGACAGATTTGAATCAAACTTTCTGCTAGAGCATTTTTAGTTATTTGAGATTCTGACAAATGGATCACCATCCCATTCCCATTTTAGCTATTCATTATTCCACTAATGCTTCCTTAATTATAAAGGAAGCTGGCTAAAATTCAAAACCTTGCCCCTCATATCAGAAAAAAACCGCCTCAAGAGTGACCAAGCAATTATCGCTACTCACTTTTTATTGGTCAACTAAGCAAGAATATTTTGAACTTTTGTACTCATCTAAACTTATCCCGTTTTTTTTAAGGCACAATAATAATATTTACTTCCACATGTGCCACAAAACACCAGTCTGACAAACAGATTTTTATGTTCATCTTCGAATTTATTATATCTTGAATTGTCAAATTAAATGCAACGTTACACCAAAAAATAGTTCATAGGGTGTTTTCCAGTGTAAACATTTCCTTGGTCGTAAGTTTAGTTTAATGACTGAACTGTCAGGTATAATTTACCATAAGAAAACATAATTTTAAAATTATTTTGTGAGTCTCTGCAAGCTAAATCGCGATGTTTCGCTATTTTTTAGGCAATGCTTTCTGAAATTTTTAACCGGTTAACAATTATTTTAAATGGAATAGTGTTCAAATAGTATAACTTTAATATTTCTTATTGTTTCCTTTTTTAAATTGAAGATTTTTACCAAATATGCAGCAAGAGGCCGCTCCATTAATTAAAACTAACTAATGAGACGGCCTCTGACTGAATTATAGGTTTACTTATAGACTGCTGGATGACTGGGAAATTAAAAGAGACAATTTTTTGTGATCAATACCAGCCGTTCGCCAACCAAAAAGTTTGCGCTGCTTCCCATGATCCATAACGGCTTTGGACGTAATTATCCGCTACCCGTTCTTGATTTTCTGCAGAATAATCGCCATTTAAATAAGAAGAATCCAGC
>JAATEZ010000193.1 GCA_015655485.1 Lactobacillales bacterium
AATTTTTCCAATTTAAAAAACCAAGCCTTTTTTATTCATCTCAATCTTTCTTACCTGAACACTCTGTTAGATTGCCCCGCCAGTGACTATCTAACAGCAAGTTTGAATTTTCCTGCCTGCAAAAATCACCACAATGAAATTCAGAAAAGTATTATTCTGCAGTCAAAATACCATATATTTATTAAAAATAACATCCTGATGCTGATTCTCATTCACGAAAAAACACGTACTCAGATTATTCCATTGCTTCATCCGCAGCCTTTAGTTCTCAATGACGTAAAAATAAAACTCACACTGATTGTAAAAGTTTCATCTATTCCCGAATTTATTTCAATTGATGAGCCCCTTTACAACTTATTTCATAATAATGAATTCAGTAAATTTATCTCGGAGGATGAACTAATTGAACCGGAAAATTTTGAACAGAAACTGAACGAGCTCATTTATTAGGTTAGCAGAATGGCGCAAGAATAATAAAACTCACCAAGTTATAGTGACACCAAATTTCCATACTCAACTCAATAGGTAGTAGCACTTTGGGTTACTACCAAAAAAATCCAGCAGTGATTTTTAACCTACTGCTGGAAAATACAAACTTTTGAACAAAACTTACTAAGACAAAAGCAGACTTCACGTCACCGGACGAACACTCAATTAAGTTCACCAACTGGCTTTTTTTACTCCAGGCAGCTGGCCTTTATGCGCTAGTTCGCGGAAGTGGATCCGCGACAGACCGAACTTGCGCATGTATCCTCTTGGCCTGCCATCCAGCCGGTCGCGATTTTTCAGCCGGTTCCGATTGGCGTCGCGCGGTAAGGCTGCCAGTGTGGCGTAATCGTGATTCTTTTTTAATTCTTGTCTTTTTTCGGCATATTTTTCACTTAATATCTAATTAAAAACGGTTTTCACTCGTTGATATATCAACGTTTAGAAGGTGAAAAATAGTTAAGAAAAACAGGCTGTAATCAATTTTTTGATGTTTCAAGTTTTAGTTAATATTTAAAAGCGAAAGTAAAAAAAACTTCTAATTTTCTATGATAAATCATCGATCCCTAGAGAATTTAAAATGTTTTTTTGAATATTCCGTTTTGGGAGAGCCACCCAATCTCCTCAAATAGAGCCACCCATTCCGATAGTCAGAGCCAGTAAGTTGATGGAGAGAGCCACCCTTTTTTAGGGCAGCTCATCTATAGAAATTTATTTTTCTTGAGGATCCTTTTTTCGTTGTCTCATAGAGATACTTCCGCCAATGGTCATCGTATAAGCAGAGGAGATAATTCTGTCTAGAATGGCGGCATCTGCCAGGGCTCCCCCTCCTAAACGTTCATGCCACCCTTCAGGAGTAAACTGGGAACAAAAGATGGTCGCACTTTGATTGCAGCGATATTCCATAATTTCCAGAAGATCCCGTTGTTCTTGTTCATTTGTCGGAATGAGAAGAAATTCATCCAAAATAACTAAGGCATATTTTCGATATTGTTTGATCAGCTGTAAATATTTTCCTTGAACTCTTGCCAACTCAAATTCTGCAAATAATTCAGGAAGGCGAATATATTTTGTTTTGTAGCCCGCTTGACAAGCATTCATTCCTAAGGCATTGCCGATGTAAGTCTTTCCACTGCCTGTTGCCCCAATCAAAAGGATATTCATGGCTTGTTGGATATACCTGTTGTCTGCCAAACTTGTTAGTAAATCACGATTAAGATGGCGGTCAGGAAAGTAGTCGATATGATTTAAAAAAGCTCCTGTGTTTGAAAAACCAGCCTGTTTAATGAGTCTTTGAATGCGATTGTTATGTCGCGCGTCATACTCTGCATCGACTAATAAAGCTAACCGTTCATGAAAAGAAAGAGTTTCATAATCTGTTTCCTTTTCAGATTGGTCTTCATAAGCAGCGGCAAATGCGGGAAGGCGCATCATTTCTAATTTTCGCTGAGTATCAGTTTTCATGAGAAGCACCTCCATAATAGGCTGCGCCTCTTACAATCGCGTGAGCTTCAGAACTGGTCGAAGGTTTTTCCTGCAGTATCTTTTTGTCTTGACCAGCCTCTAAAATGAGGCGAATGTTTTTATAACGTGGTTGGGGGATTTTACTAAGAGCTAGTTCACAAGCCTTCTCCAATCGTTTTGAAGAATAACGATCATTGAGTTTTAGGAGAGAAAGACAGCCTTTATAAGCTTGTTCTTCCACGCGATAAGAAGAAATCATTTTTTGAATGACTTCACGAGTGGAAGGACCTATGGTCTCTGCCCATTTTAAAAAACGTTCGCCGTTCCATTCGCTATAAAGTTGGTGGTTTTTAGGCATGTGTTCTACTTGAGTGGAATATTGCCCACGTTTGCCAGAGAGACGTTTGTGGCTGCTGATGCGCTGTCCTTTATAAAATATTTCAATCATCTGTTGCGTGTAACGAACATCTACTTTCTTTTTCACATATTCATAGGGAACAGAATAATAGTGATAATCCAGTGCAATGTGGTAATTTAATTGAACGGTCGCTACCTTCCACTGAGCGTATTCGTAGGCATAGTGAGGCAGTGGCTGTAAAAAGAGCGATTCCTCTTCTTGAAAAACAGAAGCACGAGACCCGTCTTTCTTTTGAAAAGGAGCCTGATTAAAGGCCTTTAATTCTTTTCGAATGGCGTGATTCAAATCTGGGAGAGAAAAGAATTTTTGATGGCGAAGTTTTGCGATGATATGTGTTGTCAGGTTGCCAACGGTACTCTCAACCGCTGCCTTGTCCTTTGGGGCTAAGACACGTGCCGGAAGCAACGCAGTCTGATAGTAGTCGGCCAATTCTTGGTAGGAACGATTCGATACAGGATCTTCCCATTTTCTATGGCTCAGAATACCTGTTTTTAAATTATCAGGAATCAATAAACGAGTGGAACCTCCCAAAAAGTGAAAAAGATGAATATGAACGTTGATCCAATCCGCTTCTTTCATGGACAGACAAGCTTCGGCGAAGCTATACATACTGAAGGGCAAAGCCGCCACGAATGAGTAAACCTTACACGCTTTTCCAGAAATCCGATCG
>JAATEZ010000330.1 GCA_015655485.1 Lactobacillales bacterium
GATCTGCGCGCATACTCCCACTGGTTCGTGTACAGTATAAGAATGCATTGCCCCAAAACCGTCATTGACATCATATACTCCTCCATAAGGAGCTTTGATCAAACCGGCATAGTATTGAAAACAATGATACGCGTCATCGATATCTCCTTCCGCTTCTCTAAGCGGTTTACCACTGTCCAACGTATCCAGTCTTGCTAATTCATCACGTCTTTCATCGATTTCGGCACAAATTTTATACAGGAGATCAGCTCGATCCTGTGCACTCATTCTGCGCCATTCACCTGTTTCATAAAATGATTTTTTTGCTGCCTTTACTGCTAGTCTGGCATCCTTCTCGTCGCTTTCTGTTACTTCGGCAATGACTTTTCCATTTGCCGGGTTGATCACATTTCTTGTTTTACCCGAAATTGCCAATTGCCACTCGCCATTTATATAGTTTCTTTTCGTCGCCATGATCGCTGCCTCTTCTCATGATATATTTTTTTACGTGATGCTCTTCTTTTATCTTACCTCAAACGAATCCTTGACATCAATACACAAAAAGAATGAAATTCTACTCAATCGGCCGTAAAAATACTTTAAAATAAGTAGTTTTTTTTAATTTCAGATCGGCCGGAAATCATTTTATCTTGGACAGCTCTGTAAACGCGGATCTGTTTTTATCCTTGTTGATAAAATATATTGCGTGAGATTAACCGAATTTTAAATTTTCGCTTCACATATATCAATACTTCCATAAAAAATATGCAGACAAAAAAAGAATGAGATTTTATCCCACTCTCTAAAAGTTATTAACGGTTGAATTTCATTGAAAGATGCAACAGTTATTTAATCGGATGAATGGAATACTCATCCGCTTTTTCTAAAATATATTGATTGTATGCCGGCAAGTCAAGTCGAGGTTCAAACGCAGTTGTCGTATTTAAAGAACATGAGCCTAAGACAGCTTCCTTGATGCTTTGCGGATATAAATCGAGATCATAAACATATAAAATATAGGACGTATCTTCATCGGAATATTTTACGATCCATCCTTTTTGCAACGCAGAATATTTCTTATCGAGAAAATCAAAAAAAATATCCAAGTCGTGCTTAAACCGTTCAGTCACTCCTAACAATCACAACACCTCCTAATTCCTGATTTTATTTTAGTATATCAAAAAAGTCGCTTGGGGAATAGTGAAAAATTTATTTTGATTCACCATTTTTTCTGCTGTTCATTGATTATATTATTAATGCCCTTTTATTATTAAATTGGAGATTTCTCATATTTTTATTATCAAATTACTAAGTTTCCATCAGTTTTCTCTTATTTTTTATTTATATAATAACTTTATACCAATTATCCCGAATTGGTTTTTCATACTTACTCCTACCAAGAGTAACAACAACCTTCATTTCCACCATAACAATAGTTGTGGTGGTTTTTTTGTGCTTCGGCATTGAACAGTAAACTGGACAATCAAAATCCATTAGTCCTGACTAACGGCAGCCCTTTTTAGGCCGTATTGATTAGTACTCAAGCGTCTTTTTATGGAGGAATTTCTGTTATCGTCTATCTATATCTTATAGCTTTAAAAAATATATTATGGTATTATCTTTTCTACTGCTATTCCTTTTTTATATATTTTTGTCGAATGCAGCAGATATCTAAACAAAACTTATAATATTCATCCAGTATACTGGATTAGAAAAAAATTATACCGCATTTTTTCTCAATCTTAGTAATGGCTGTTGTTTGTACTTTATTCTATATATTTTTTGAACGTAATTTTGATTTAAAAAACTATTGATTCTTTGTTTTGTGCTATTATTATTGCTACCTTCGGGGGAGTGATTTTCGTTTTGATTGATTTTAAGGAAGAAATACGAACTTATCTAAAAAAAGAATAAAACCAGAGGCGTTGGATGAAGAAAAAAATTAAAAAGAAGCTGAAAAAATTAATTCCAGCCTCTATAAAATGGCGATTCTGTGAATCAGCTGGATCAAAAATCGGTCCATTCTTCAAAATCATTTGTATTATTGTCAATAGCCAGATATTTATCTTTGGCTAAATCATTATAAAATGCTGCCAGTGTCGCGTTCAAATAAGGATTTATCCAGAAAAGAGCGATACCGCATGTAACCAGAGACAGTAAAAACCAGCCGATAAAACTAATATATAAGCCGAACAGGCGGCCTTTATGGCCACGCATCAACTGTTTGCTTTCTCCGATATAGTGTGTTACTGAAAGTTTTTCCATATGATTATTTTGTGAGATATCTTTATAGATGAAATAAGCTTGTGAGTATGAGAATTTTTTTATGATCCCTGGAATAATAAATAATAAAGACCATAAAAACGTAAATAAGGATACTAATATTTGGATCAACAATACTGGCACGAAATCAACTTGGTTAAAAATTCTAAAGGCATCTGCCATGGGCCGGATCTCCCTGCTTGGATCTCTGATCAGGTCTAAAAAAGTAAATAGGATCCCAATTGAAAGAAAAGATAAAACAATAGAAATAATCAGACTTGTTGGATTGACATTTATCTGTGTAGTAACAGAATCCCATAAAGAGGAATCGCTATCGTTAGAGCTGTCATCATCCAGTTCATTCACGATCCCCTGCTCAACTGAATTGTTACTGGTAGAACTTGTGTTAGAAGTGTTCATCAAAAAAAAGACAAGAACAACCATAGCTATAGAAATAAGAACAATGAAAACATATGAGAGAAAAGACAAAATTGAGGGCACAATATTAAGCAAAACTGCGTCTTTCCATCTTCCTTCCAGCGTTTTACGCGCTTCTTGTTTTAATTCACTACTTGTTTTATACATTTATTCAACCAACTTCCTAAATTATTCTTTTTTACAGTTTACCATTAAACGGGTCAGATACCAATCAAAAAAAGATTTTTTTAATAATTGGGTATTAAAAAAACATTTCTTTCTTCCTAAAATTTTCGCTGCTTATAATATTATGTTTGTCCTTGCTCCCAAAAGGACAAGATCGGTCTCGGTGATTTTTCTTGAGGTCGCTTGTTCTAAGGCTTTCTGATACAAATGGATCTGGCCTTGATATTTTGCAATAATTTTTTCGATAAAAACTGACTTCTGTTTCTCTGGAACTGTATCCGTTTTAAAATCGTAAAGGATCAATTCTTTTTCGGTGGCAATAAATCCATCCATCATTCCATGGATCAAAATCACGTCTTCTGCGTCTTTAGGATAATCAGCAAAAATTTCTTTTGCCTTGAGCAGCATAGAAAATGGCTGTTCACGAAAAACATTTTCATGATTGACGATCAATTTTTGCCCCAGCTCGCTCTCAAAGAATTGGAGGATGGAATCGATATCGATTTTTTGAGCCACAGTTGGTGCGATCGCCTGGATCTGCACTAAATCTTGGATCAAATCTTGGATCGCTGCCGCATTAGGCTCATGATCTAATGGCAGGCGCTGCAGGATCAAATGTGTCGCTGTACCGATATCCGCCGCTTTTGGTGCCGCGACCCGTTCTAGAAAATGAGGTTTTCGTAAAGAGTTCTCCACATAACGATTTTTTTTCAGTTTGCCCTCTTTCGTTAATTCAAGTTTGATCAAGTCGGCTTCATCCGGATCCTCAAAAACTCGTTTGATCTCTGATACAGATTGATAACTGGCTGTTTGAGAAGCCAGCCCATAGGGATAGTTGAAAGCAAGAATTTCTTCAGCAGCCTTCAATACATCCTGTTCATTCTTATTAAATATCTCTGTTTCGTTTTGGGACGCTTCACTGACTATAGCGCGCGGGATATTTCCTTGTTTCAAATCCTCCAACGAGATGAAGGAAACTTTAAAA
>JAATEZ010000155.1 GCA_015655485.1 Lactobacillales bacterium
ATATTGCCCGATCAGATTTTGGGAGGCTTGAACTTCGTCTTCCAATTTGCTTTTTAAAATGATTTTATCGTTCAAACTTTCGACCAAATATGGCTCCGACGAACTGTTGGCGGCATAGGCCGTACTTATTATAAGATTTCTGGTAGGCAGTAACTGATCCTGATTCGAAACATGCGCCCGCATATTTTTAATGGAGTCGTTTAGCATGGCAATGCCCAACGTTAGGGAATCACTATTGTGTTGCAATACCTTTATAATATCTTTATCTGCAGATACAAAGTAGTTTGAAAAAGCTTCTTCCAAACATTTGCGTGCTGCATTTACGATGGCGGCGGCCCTTTCAGGATCGGTATCTGTATAACTAAGTTCTACATTTTTAGTATCCTTCATTACAAATTTCAAATTGCCTTGAACGATATCGATTAATTGTTGCTTATCGACAGATTTATAGACCTTTTGAAGGTTGAATTTCTGTATAATGGCCAAGGGAAGCTCATCGCTTTCTGCAATAGATTTTATTTGGTCTACATCTTCCGGTGCGGCAAAAAGATTCTTGTCGCCATTGGAAGGGGTAAAAACAAAGCTCCGATCGAGCAAAATAGGATTCTTTACAATGAAGATTGTTTTGGAAGTATATTTTTTGGTTTGAATCTTACAAAAAAAGAAGCTTACGATGGATGCCGCTAAAACTACGGATATGATAAACGCCTTTTTTTCTAAGACTTGACGGAATATGCCAACCAGATTAAAGTTGGAATTGTTATGCAAATTTTTCATGGTGCAAATGCTGGAAACACAACTTTCGATGGGTTTTACAGTAAGCTATAATTATTGTTGACAGGAATTGCGACTCTGGAAATCAATAGAATTATATGAAGTAGAATGATTAGGGTTTAATCAATTGTTTTCTTGTTCTCTATTGCCGCAAATATAACTGTTTATCACAAAAATCATGCCAATTGAAAACGAACAAGATAGATATAAAAAAACCGCTCAATTTTGAGCGGTTTTCGTCGTTTAGTGGAGAATACCGGAATCGAACCGGTCACCTCTTGCATGCCATACAAATTTTGATCAAATTCAAAGAATATAAATTATCAATTAATTTATTGATAATCAACCACTTCCTGCCTGTTATTATGACTCTAAATTAGCTGTTTTTAACCACTTTAAGCCCCTTTTGGAGGGTACTGGGAGGGTACTGGAAAAAGTAACCTCTAAAAATCAAACTTTAGATGTAGGCGCGAAGTTAGTATTATGATTTCTAAAACAGACAAAATTCATAAATAAAAAACGGGTGTTCAATTCTCAAGATGAATTCAGCACTTCTCTTGTTTATGATAAGCTATGCAAGTTAAAGGAAGATTACTCGGGCTTGCAAACGAATTACTTTTTAAGTGATTGAACTCCATTGTTTATGTGGCTTTGTATCTCACGTTCCAGAACTCATCTTCTCTACTCCAGAGAACTGATGCAGAATTTTTGTTGTCAAGAACCAATGATATCATTTCCGATTTCGAAGTTTTTGGGGATAATTTATTCTGTTGAATAACTGCAAAGATATTAATCGGTGAGATCGTACATTTTTTCTTTCCTGGAGCCAAATTACTTAATACCTGATTTACTTCCATCGAAATCAAATCCTCCCAATTTTGAGATATAATTTTTTCTATTCGCCCAACTCTGAAATTGTCATCTGGAAATTCTTTAAAAAGAATAAACAGACCCTTCTTTAAATTTAATTTTCTGAGATCTGCTTGAATTAACTTTGTCTTTTTTTCGAACTCTCTTTCAAGTAATTGTTCTTTTCGCCGGAGCCAATTTGAATTTTTAAAGCGTTGAATATCTACGGTTATTTTTTCATCCTGTAAATGCCATAGTAATAGGTTTGAAATGTATTCGTAATGTATACGCTGTATATCATTTTCCAAGGATTCTTCTGATTCATCAAATCCCAAAAATTGAAATGAAAAATTTTCCTTCTGTCCGCTATTATAAAATAAGGCGCTAATGGAGCGTTGAAATTCAATCAGTTTATCTGAAGTTTCTTTCAAGATTATTTCAACGTATATGACAGAATGTTTTTTTCCAAAATATTCTACAATTTCATTTTTTACTATTACTTTTTTTA
>JAATEZ010000011.1 GCA_015655485.1 Lactobacillales bacterium
ACTGAAAATAAAAAGCACACATAACAAAGGAAATATAAACTTACTAAAAACCGGCAGCAGAAAAAAAGCCAGAAACACACAAAAGAAATTCCATTGATAAAAATGAAAAAGTAAAATCGGCAGCGAAAAAAGGCTTAAACTAATAGAAAAAAACAATTTTTGCTTAAGAATAGAAGAATATTTTTTTAAAACAGGCCTTAGAAAAAGGACAAAAAAGGTCGTTCCATAAGAAAGCTGCCCGCCAACAGTATTAAGAAGACATGGCTGAAAAAGAATCCCTAAAAATAAAGTAAATGACCAGCAATCCAGTCGAGAGCATCTCCAGAAAAAATGTCGATTGCTTAACAAGAAGGCGGATTGGACTACGGCTCTGCCAATACTGGTAGAAAATCCAGCGATCACACTATAGGCAAATAAAATAAAAAGTTCCAACCAAAAAACTTTTTCCTGACTTATTCCGATCCGCAAAAAGAGATAGCGAAAAACTATAGAAAAAAAATAAACATGAATCCCGGATAAACTAAACAATTGAAGAACTCCTAAAGAAGAGAAAAGAGTTTCCATCTCGCTAAAATCTGCATCTTTCACTCCCAGCAGCAGACTTTTCATATAAGCTTTTATACAATTGGGAAATTTCTGTTCGATATGGAGCGACCATTTTTTTCTAAGCTGATGCAGGAAAGAAACGGGATGCAGAATACCGATTTGCCTATTTACAGTTATACTGCTAAAGCTTTTCACTGAAAGAGCCGCTGCGATCCCTTTTTGAATCAAATAATCTTGATAATCGAAACCGTTCAGATTTCTTTGTTCGTCCACATTTGTTCCTGTTCCGGTCATCCTCACATCTATGGATTGATCTATATTCTTCCAAAAAAACTGTTCTTTTATAGAATCAAGTTTATGGTAAACTAAAACATTCCGCCCTTTCAATTCACTTTTCTTATTGACGACCCTTCCGATAAGTTGAAGCAGATTACCGTCAACTTTGATTTCATCAGGCTCTATAAGCAATTCTGCTTCATAGGTTTCTTCATTAGCGGCCACTAACTGCCGTTTGACCGCTTGACTATTTAAATTTTTTAATGAGAAAAAAAATATTCCCAATAGACCGCACACAATACAAAGTAACCAAATATCTCTGCGATTTATCTTTATTACTCTGAATAATATCCACAATAATGCTAAAAAAATATAGGCATTAAAACTTTGGATCATCTGATTTAAGATGACCACTAAAAAGATTGGAAAGACAAAAAAGCAGCGGCACCTTTTTAGAACTGCTTTAGTTTTCCGAAAGAAAATCTTTAGGAAGCAAGTCAAGCTCTGCTTCTCCAAATCTCAGATTTGCAAAATATTTTTTTGACAATTCTACTTGATGAACTTCCGCTCCTACTCGTTTAATCAAATCGAGCGCGTAAGTATCATTACGATAATCGGTTAAATAATGGATTTTTTTGATCCCCGCCTGCAAAATCATTTTTGTACACTGCAAACAAGGAAAATGTGTGACATATATTTCTGCATTTTCAGTAGGCACACCGAATTTCGCACACTGCAAAATCGCATTCATTTCTGCGTGGATCGTTCGTACACAATGGCCCTCAACCATGTAGCAGCCCTCATCAATACAATGAACATCCCCGCTGACAGATCCATTATAACCTCCGGCAATTATCCTTTTATCCCGAACGATCGTAGCTCCTACTGACAATCGCGAACAAGTGCTTCTCATTGACAATAAAACGCTTTGTGCCATAAAATACTGATCCCAAGGAATTCTTTCATGCTCCATCCCAACAGCTCCTTTTCTTTTTTCAGTCAAATAAATAAAAATCAATCATCTTTCATTTAATTGTAATGGAATCTTTCAAACTGTCAAATATCTTATCACCAATACCGGATACTTCCTTTAAATCTTCTATCGAATGAAAGGTGCCGTTTTCTTCTCGATAGGCTATAATATTTTCCGCTTTTTTCGTACCAATTCCATTCAGTGTCTCGAGTCTGCTCACATCGGCAGTATTGATATTCACTTTCCTTTCATCTGAATCTTTAGCTTCCCGACTATTTGCGGATTGAACAGTCGCGGTCGCAGACTCTGCTGTTTCTCCCTGCTTTGGGATATAAACAACCGCTTGATCCTTCAGTATTTGAGCATAGTTGACCTGCTTTGTGTCCGCTTCCGGTAAAAAACCACCGGCTTCTTCTACTGCATCTAATAACCGCATCCCTTCTTTGATTTTATACATCCCCGGATGAAGAACCGCACCTTTTAAATCAACATACACCGCAGATTTTTCTGTCTCAGATCGAGTTGAAGCCGTTTTTGTGGAGTCTGCAGTATAAAGTGACGTCATTTCATCTTTTTCCTCCCCATTCCTTGCATTCTTTATTAAATAAATAGAGAGAAAAGCGGAAAGAATGAGAAAAAAAACAGCACAGATCGAAACAAATTTAAAGCGATTTTTTTTGATGAAATTCATGAATTCTTCCAATGAGATCCCTTCCTTTTCCCTTTAAAATAAGTTACGCCAAATTTTCTTAAAGTCATTTTTTTCGAAAAACAAACTGAACTATTCAGAAAAGTATCAGGATTTTTTTTGAATATTCTTATTTCTTCTTAAAACTGAAGTCTTTCGATCCAGCCCAAGCGTCGCTAAA
>JAATEZ010000284.1 GCA_015655485.1 Lactobacillales bacterium
ACGCTGATCAATTTATCCAGTTCTTCTTCTGAATGAGGCAGAGCATAGTTTTGCAGTTCGGCTAATTTTTTAACGGCAGCTCTTGGCAGGGATCCGTCCAAATGACAATGAAGCTCCACTTTAGGTAATTCTTCAACAATTTTTTTCTCCATCCTCATTCTCCTAAATTTTTTCCATTCTTAGCTATCGAAATGAAAGAAAATTTGGTACTATTAACTTGCTAACAACAGAAAATCATTTTTATTTGTTGTAACATGTTTTACTATTCCTGTCAAACAGGTCTAAATTATTTATACAATATTTGGAACAGCGTGAGGAAAGGAGGAAGCTTATGAAGATGACGATCAAAGAGATCGCCTCGTTGGCAGGGGTTTCGATCACTACAGTTTCTCAGATTTTGAACAATAAAGGCAGCCGGTTTAGTTCCGAGACGCGGCAAAAGGTGTTGGATGTGGTAGAAAAATATCATTATAAACCTGATTTTTTTGCCAAGAATATGATCATTCGCCATACCAAAACCATTGGGATGATCGTTCCGGACGTGACCGATTTTTTCTTTTCAAAAGTGATTGAAGGAGTCGAGACTTATTTGAATCCTTTAGGTTATATGATTTTATTATGTAATTCGAAATTAATTAAAGAAAAAGAATTGCTCTATATTGATGAGTTGCTTCAACGATCAGTAGATGGTATTATTTTAGCAACCCCATTTGTTCATAGCTACGAAGAATTGAAAGAAAATTCTGTCAAAAAGCGGACTCCTTTTATTTTTATCGATCGCGGCTTGAATGAACGCGAGGAAGGCCGCTTTATTGTGAAGGAATATGAGGGAGCTTATCAGGCCATCCAATATTTGATTGAAAATGGACACAAGAAAATCGGTATGCTAAAAGAGATGGAAGGCTATTATCAACTGGCGGAACGCCTGGATGCTTATAAAGACTGTCTGTTGGCGAATCATTTAGAATTTGATGAGTCCTTTGTCAAAAATGGTCAGCTGACTATGAGCGGCGGCTATCAGGCGGCCGAAGAGTTATTAATTGAACATCCGGAGGTAACGGCTGTTTTCTGCGGCAATGATGAAATGGCTGTTGGCGCTTATCAGGCGATCACAAGATTAGGCAAAAAAATTCCTGAAGATATTTCAGTTGTTGGTTTTGATAATTTAGAGATCGCTCAGTATATTGTTCCTTCATTAACGACCATTGCTCAGCCGACTTTTGATATTGGTTTCTATGCGGCTAAATTTATGGTGGATGCGATTGACAATCCTGAGCGGCGGATTCCCAGCAAGATATTTGAAACTGAGTTTTTGATTAGAAACAGCACAAAAAGTTTGACAGCGGAATAAATTCAGGATATATTACCCTTGTAAGCGCGATCATGCTTTGAGCTTTGTTTAGTAAAACGTTTTAATAAATAGTTTTACTAATGTGTGCGAATAGTCAAAAGTAGTATAGGAATCTGGAGGATGAAATTATGCGCATGGTGGATTTGATTGAAAAAAAACGCGATGGAGAAAAGTTGACTGCTGAGGAGATTCGCTTTATTGTTCAAGGGTATACTCAAAACGAGATCCCGGATTATCAAATGAGTGCCTTATTAATGGCGATTTATTATCAGGATATGACAGATGATGAGATCACTTCTTTGACTCTAGAGATGGCTCATTCGGGCGATGTCATCGATTTGTCCTCGATCCATGGGATTAAAGTCGACAAGCATTCGACCGGCGGCGTTGGAGATACGACGACTTTGGTATTGGCACCTTTAGTAGCAAGTATCGGGGTCCCGGTAGCAAAGATGTCAGGCCGCGGATTAGGTCATACGGGTGGAACGATCGATAAGTTAGAAGCGATCCCCGGGTTCCAGGTAGAAATTTCCAATCAGACTTTTACTGATTTAGTGAATCAAAGCCAAGTAGCTATCACTGGCCAGTCAGGGGATTTGGCGCCGGCTGATAAACGTTTGTATGCCTTGCGGGATGTGACCGCCACAGTGGATTCCATTCCTCTGATCGCCAGTTCGATCATGAGTAAAAAAATTGCTTCGGGAGCGGATGCTATATGTTTGGATGTGACCACAGGCGACGGAGCTTTTATGAAAAACATCAAAGATGCCGAACGATTAGCTAAAACGATGGTTCGTATCGGTAAATTAGCTGATTTAAAAACGATGGCCGTCATTTCCGATATGTCTCAGCCGTTGGGAGAAGCGATTGGAAATTCTTTAGAAATAGTAGAAGCCATTGAAGCCTTAAAGGGACATGGGCCTGCCGATTTAATGGAAATGGTTTATGTATTAGGCAGTCAAATGGTGGTGCTGGCGGAAAAAGCGGATTCTTTGGGAGCGGCTCGTGAGCAGTTGGAAGCGGCTGTTCAATCAGGCAAAGCCTTGGCAAAATTTAAAGAAATGATCCATAATCAAGGGGGAGACGCAGAGGTGATCGATCACCCGGAAAAATTGTTGACGGCTAAATATACTTTTGAATTGAAAGCTTTAGAGTCTGGCGTTGTTGCTCGCTTGCGGGCAGATGAGATCGGGGTCGCGGCCATGCTGTTAGGAGCCGGACGAAAAACAAAGGAGGACACCATCGATTATGCAGTAGGCTTGAAATTACACAAAAAAGTAGGGATGCCGGTCAAAAAGGGAGAGTCACTATTGACGATCTATGCCAATCAAGCGGATGTAACAGAAGTTGAAAAACTTCTTTATCAAAATATAGCAATCAAGGATCATGGCGAAGAACCGATACTGATCCACGAAATCATTACTGAATAAGGAGGGGAAGCAAAAAAATGGAATTGAACCGAATGATCGACCACACTTTGCTTAAGGCGGACGCGACCGAGCAGGATGTGTTGAAATTGATTGAGGAAGCGAAAACTTATCATTTTTATTCTGTTTGTCTCAATCCTTGCTGGGTCGAGCTGGCCAGCAAGGAATTAAAAGGAGAGCCTGTGGCAGTTTGTACCGTTATTGGCTTTCCGCTGGGAGCAAATACCCAAAGCACGAAGATCTTTGAAGCAAGAGAAGCCCTTACTCATGGTGCTGGAGAAATTGATATGGTCATCAATATTGGTCAGCTGAAAGCCGGGAATTTGACTTACGTCAAAAATGAAATTGCGGCTATCGTAAAAGAAGCGAAAGACAAAGCCTTAGTCAAAGTTATTATTGAAACAGCTCTTTTAACAACGGAAGAAATCATCAGCGCTTGTCAGCTGGCCAAAGAGGCTGGAGCCGATTTTGTTAAAACTTCAACAGGATTTTCAACTGCGGGAGCCAGGACTGCTGATGTGGCACTTATGCGGAAAACAGTCGGTCCAAAGATGGGCGTCAAAGCTTCTGGCGGGATCCATAATGCGACGGAAGCTATTGCATTGATCGATGCCGGGGCCTCCCGAATTGGAACAAGTGCGGGCGTTCAAATTTTAAGTTAAAATTGGTTCAGATAAAAGAGGAGAAAAAAATGATTGCAAAGAAAGAGTGGATCGAACAGGCGTCGGCGATCCGTCCATACGCCTATGTTCCTTATTCTCATTTCCCTGTAGGAGCATGTTTGATTGCCAAATCAGGAGAAATCTATACAGGAGTCAATATTGAAAATGCTTCTTATGGTCTGACTAATTGTGCGGAACGCACAGCGATCTTCAAGGCCGTTTCAGAAGGCGCTACTGAATTCGTTCATCTAGTCATTGCCGGGGATACTGAGGAACCAATCGCTCCATGCGGCGCTTGCCGGCAAGTGATGGCGGAATTTTGTTCTCCGGATATGCCGGTGACTTTGGTCAATAAAGAACATAAAATAAGAGAAACCACGGTAGGGGCGCTATTGCCTTACGCTTTTTCCAAAAAAGAACTTTAATTGCTTGACCGTAAACCAGGTTTTTACAGTCGTTTGACTGAAAAAAATAAAATTACACAGGGGGATTTATGATGAAGAAATCAAAATTATTTGGTGTAGGGGCGCTCGCGTTAGGGTTAGCTTTGACATTGGCAGCATGTGGGGGAAAATCAGGAACGACAGATTCGTCAGGCAGTTCAAAGAGTGGTTCTACCGATCCTGATCATAGTGTAGCGATCGTTACGGATATTGGCGGAGTCGATGACAAATCTTTTAATCAGTCAGCATGGGAAGGTTTGCAGG
>JAATEZ010000469.1 GCA_015655485.1 Lactobacillales bacterium
CGATGATGTTTGGATCGGTGCGGGAGCGATTATTTTGGATGGGATCGAAATAGCTTGTGGGGCGGTTATTGGAGCCGGGGCAGTTGTGACAAAAAATGTGGCTGCATACGATATCGTGGCCGGCAATCCGGCAAAAGTCGTTAGAAATAGAAAGATCCATGCCAAGAAGAGTAGGAACACAGAGCTGACTTCCGAGCTGGAGCGGTTTGAAACGAAAGTTCGCGCGCAATTGTTTAGGATCAGAGAGTATTATACCGACAAAACGAATGACCGGACGATCATTGTCGATCAGCCTGGAATGTCAAGCGGGATAAGGCCTTTTTGTGATCTGGTAGAGCTTTTCGGCTTGTTTTTTTCTGATGTGGACAATTATTTTTCTGAAGACTATTTTCGTAAAATCCAGCAATTTCAAAAGGTAAGCATTGATTATGATGTATTGACAGTAGGCTATGCTTTGGAAGTATCGCAAAGAAAGTTGTTGCGGTCCTTTGCGGTTGAACAGGAGGTAGGCGAGAATCTATTGGAGTACTTGAAGGGATTGCCATGGCAAGAAAATCCTTGGGGGGCCGGAGCCGCTGTAGACCATTTGGGAACCGCACTCTATTTTAATAACAAATATTTTGAGAACCAAAACCAGCTTATCTCTACTCTTTTCGGTTGGTTATTCAGTGCTCAAAATCAAGATACAGGTTTATGGGGATCTGGAGACAATGGAGATCTGCATCTGCCGGTCAATGGTTTTTATCGTTTGACCAGAGGAACCTATCTTACCTTTGATCATGAGATCCCAAATTGTGAGAAAGCAGTGGACAGCCTATTGAGACAGGCAAAAAACCGCAAATATTTTGGGGAAAATCGCGGGAATGCCTGTGACGTTTTAGATATTATTCAACCTCTATGGAGCTGTAAAAAACAGACAAATTACCGATATCACGAAGGAACAGAATGGGCTTATGGACAAATCGAACGCATTTTAAATAATTGGCATGATAATAGAGGATTTTCATTTGAATTAGAACAAAATAATGTTCCGACTTTACAGGGGACTGAAATGGGACTTGCTATTTTGTTTTATTTATGTGATTATGTTGGGCTGCGTCAGGCAATAAATTTTGAGCCAAAAGGAGTTCATCGAATTTGATCGTGATCAGAGGATAAAAAACGAATACCGTCAAATCAAGCGTTTTAACAGACTTGATTTGGCGGTATTTTTACTAGAAAAACAGTATCTTTTATTTTTTCAGTTGATTTTTTTGACAGTTCCCCGCTCGATCAATTTTGTGCTTAGGATGATGCGCCTGGCAATTGGATCATGTTCGATCCGATCGTTCAGAGTATTTATGCCTACTTCGCCCATTTCCTCGGTAAATATTTTTACGGTAGTAAGGGGAGGG
Source organism: Lactobacillales bacterium (assembly GCA_015655485.1). Taxonomy (GTDB): domain Bacteria; phylum Bacillota; class Bacilli; order Lactobacillales; family Vagococcaceae; genus JAATEZ01. The sequence goes on from JAATEZ010000469.1 coordinate 1,395, forward strand.
GTAATGAATTGAGATACAGATAGATCATTGATACTGATCAGACTGATGTCTTCCGGAACGGAAAGGTTTTGTTCTTTTAAGGCGTTCATACAGCCTAACACCATGGCATCATTACAAACAAAAAAAGCGGTCGGCAGATCATTGCGAAGTTTTTTAATGGCCTGCATCATTAAATCATACCCGATTTGTACATTAGATTCAGAAGTGTTTTTAAAAAAGAACAGTGATTCATCCAGCAATTTATAGTAATTCATATAGTCAATAAACGCATTGATCGCTGGGGCCTTGTAGTGGCGAAACCCATATAGATTTTCCTTTTCTTCCGCTCCGATAAAACCAATTCGGGTATGCCCCTGGGCTCTTAGATGCGTTAACGCGATCTCGGCTGCTTGAGCAAAGTCGCCATTGACCGTATCGAAATTATCTAAAGGATAGTTGGTCCCGACGAATACGACATTTTTATGCAGCTGGGTTATTGCTTGAACAGTTTGCTGGTCAAATTTTCCGATGGCGAGGATCCCATCAATATCTGTTGGAAAGTTATTGTCAAGATGTGAAGCTTTAACGATGTTTAATCCAAGTTCCGTCGCTCTTTTTTCCGCGCCGATCCGAATCGACATATAGTAAATATCGCCGATCTCTTCCTTGGAGTCCAGCCACTGAATAATGGCGATTTGCCGATTTCCTTCATTTAATTTTGCAAGTTTGTCTTTATATTTTGTATAATTAAGTTTCTCTGCGATTTCAAAGACCTTGCGCTTGGTTTCATCTGTGACGGACAAGGTGGAATCATAATTTAAAACACGTGAAACAGTTGCAATTGAAAGATGAGCTTCTTTTGCGATATCTGTGATGGTGGCCATATTTTCACCTACTTCTTTTTTGAGTTATTCTCTACACTCTTACTATAATATAAGTAGAAAAAAAAATCCATTATTTTTTTAGTAAAAATA
>JAATEZ010000027.1 GCA_015655485.1 Lactobacillales bacterium
ATCATTATACTGTCTCCTCTGTTCCTATTAATTATACTGGCTATTAAGCTTGATTCAAAAGGGCCTGTCCTTTTTAAGCAAAAACGCATTGGAAAAAATAAGCAATATTTTTATATCTATAAATTTCGTACCATGCGGAGCGATACGCCCCAAGAAATACCGACACATTTATTAAAAGATCCTGAATATTTTATTACCAGAGTAGGGAAGTTTTTGCGAAAAACCAGTTTAGATGAAATTCCGCAGTTATTAAATATCATTAAAGGGGAGATGGCGGTCATTGGTCCCCGACCAGCACTTTGGAATCAAGAGGATTTAATTGAAGAGCGGGACAAGTATGGAGCCAATGATGTCCGCCCCGGTCTGACCGGCTGGGCCCAGATCAATGGTCGTGATGAGTTGACCATCCAATTAAAAGCTCAATTGGATGGCGAATACATCAAAAAAATGAGTTTCACAATGGATAGTAGATGTTTTTTTGGCACCATCATTGCAGTTTTAAAATCAGATGGAGTTAAAGAGGGGAAAACGATCACATCAGCTAAATCTTTAAAAAAATTAGAATCGACCGAATCTGTTGAAAAGGCGGATCAAATGAAATGAAAAAAATACTGATCACTGGAAAAAACAGTTATATTGGAACTTCTTTTGAAAAATGGATGGAGCAATATCCTCAAGACTATCAAATAGATACTTTAGATGTTCACGGAGACGCATGGAAAGATGTCGATTTTTCTCCGTATGATGTAGTCTTTCATGTAGCAGGGATCGCACATGCGGATGTTGGTAAAGTAACGGAAGCGGGCAAGAAACTGTATTATGCGGTCAACACAGAGCTAACGTTGGCAGTAGCAAATAAGTTAAAAGAAACCACTAAAGATGGCAGAAAACGGCAATTTATCTTTATGAGTTCGATCATTGTTTATGGTGAAAACAGCAGTATTCGAAGCAAAAGAGTGATCACCCCGGATACGTTGCCCGAGCCTGCTAATTTTTACGGCGACAGCAAGCTAAAAGCGGATCAAGGATTGATTTCCTTACAAACCGATTTATTTCAGGTAGTTATCTTGCGTCCACCAATGATTTATGGCAAAGGCAGTAAAGGAAATTACCAACAGTTAGTCAAATTAGCCCTGAAATTACCGGTTTTTCCGGATATTCCCAATGAACGCTCTATGCTATACATTGAAAATTTAACTGAATATATTTGCAGAATTATTGATGAAGAAAAAACAGGGATTTTTTTCCCGCAAAATAAGGAATATGTCAGAACCAGCTATCTGGTTAGAGAAATTGCTCAAGCACACGGAAAGAAAATATACTTGTTTAAATGGTTAAATTGGGCTGTGTATTTGCTAAGCTATTTTCCTGGAAAAATTGGTAAACTGGTGAATAAAGCTTTTGGAAATTTAGTGTATGAAAAAAATATATCAAAATATGTGAACAAATATAGAGTATGAGATTTAAAAAAATCTATTTATTATACGGTAAATAATTGGAGATGGCATTATGGGAAATCTGTTAGTCAGTATAATTACGATTACTTATAATAGTGAAAAAACGCTTAAGTATACCATCGATTCTGTTTTGAATCAGACATATCAAAATATTGAATATATTATTATTGATGGTTTGTCTAAAGATGCTACAATAAAAATTGCGAAAAGCTATAAAAAGATGTTTGAAGAAAAAAAAATTAATTATACAATTGTATCGGAAAAAGATTCAGGTATATATGATGCTATGAATAAAGGAATTGATCTTGCTACTGGGGATATTATAGGAATGATTAACAGCGATGATTGGTATGAGTCGGATGCTGTTGAGAAGGTAGTTAATAAATATAGAGAAACTGGTTTTGATCTGATGTATGCTGATTTAAGATTAATAAAAAAATCTGGCACAAAAATTAAAAAAGCTAAAATAAGAAAATATGCAACTAGTAGAGACTGGAATCATCCGACAATGTTTGTTGATCGAAAGGTCTATAAAAGATTTCATTATGAAGTTGGAAAATTATATAGTGATTTTGATCTATGGATTAAAGTGAGAGAAACTGATGCCAATATTGTTGTTTTAAACGAAGTGTTGGCTAATTTTAGATTTGGTGGGGCTAGTAATGAAAAAAATTTAAAAAAAGTTTTCAACAGAATAAAAGAAAGATATAGTATCTATAGAAAAAATGGCTATAGCTGGTATTACATAATTGAGTGTATATTTGTCGAATTTTTAAAAGTATTAATAGCTTGATCATTAATTTATTGAAGGAGTATGCAACGATATGAGCAGAGAGGCATTGATAACTGGAATAACTGGACAGGATGGTTCCTATCTGGCGGAATTTTTATTGGAAAAAGGATATGTTGTCCATGGTCTTGAAAGAAGGTCTTCTATTGATCGTCATGAAAGAGTTGAACATTTAATTAGAAATAAAAATTTTCAATTACATTACGGCGATCTTTCAGATTCGCTTAGTATTGAAAGAATAATCGGAAAAATTCAACCTGATGAAATTTATAATTTGGCAGCACAAAGCCATGTCCAAGTATCATTTGATGTACCTGAGTATACAGCTGATGTGGATGCGGTGGGAACGTTACGTATTTTGGAGGCTGTTCATCAGATGAAGTTAGAGCAAAAATGTCGCATTTATCAGGCTTCTACCTCGGAACTATATGGGAAAGTCCAAGATATTCCTCAGAGTGAGACGACGCCTTTCTATCCTTATTCCCCATATGCAGTGGCAAAGCAGTACGCATTTTGGATCGTTAAAAATTATCGTGAAGCGTATGGTATGTTCGCGGTGAATGGTATTTTGTTCAATCATGAATCGGAGCGCAGGGGAGAGACGTTTGTAACAAGAAAAATTACTTTGGCGGCTTCAAGAATTGTCAAGAGACTTCAAGAAAAATTATATCTCGGAAATCTGAATGCTTTAAGAGATTGGGGTTATGCAAAAGATTATGTGCAATGCATGTGGCTGATGCTGCAACATGACGCACCTGAAGATTTTGTTATCGCAACGGGGGAACAGTATTCCGTTAGAGATTTTTGTAATCTGGCTTTTCGACATGTAGGAATAGAACTGGCTTGGGAAGGTAAAGACAGGGAAGAAAAAGGAAGAAATCAAGAGACAGGGGAGATTTTAATTGAAGTAGATCCAAAATATTTCAGACCGACAGATGTTGAGACATTATTGGGAGATCCAACGAAAGCAAAGACGTTACTTGGCTGGAATCCGCGACAGACTTCTTTTGAAGAATTAGTTCGGCTTATGATGGAGCATGATTTAAAAATTGCTGAAGGGGAAAAAAAAATAAAAGAAGGGGGAGTTTCATTTGGAAAAGAATGCTAAAATATATGTTGCCGGCCATAGAGGCATGGTCGGTTCAGCTATTGCTCGGAAGCTAGCAACTGAAGGCTACAATAATCTTATTTTCCGAACTTCAAATGAGTTGGATTTGAGACGGCAGGATAAAGTGGAACAATTTTTTGCGGCGGAAAAACCGGATTATGTTTTTCTGGCAGCAGCAAAAGTCGGCGGCATACTGGCTAACAATACTTTTTCAGCTGATTTTTTATACGATAATATGATTATAGAAATGAATGTTATCAAGAATGCCTATGACAACGAGGTAAAAAAATTAATGCTGTTGGGATCTTCCTGTATTTATCCGAGACTGGCGCCGCAGCCTATCCGAGAGGACAGCTTGTTGACAGGATCTTTGGAGCAAACTAATGAAGCTTATGCACTGGCTAAAATTTCCGGACTAAAATACTGTGAATATTTGAACCATCAATACGGGACTGACTATATTAGTGTGATGCCGACTAATTTATATGGTCCGAATGATAATTACCATCCTGAGCATTCTCATGTATTGCCGGCATTGATCCGCAGATTCCATGAAGCGAAAGTGAATCATATTCCTGAAGTCGTTGTATGGGGAACCGGCAAAGTTTTGCGGGAATTTTTATATGTAGATGATTTGGCCGATGCCTGCTGGTTCTTGATGAACAACTATTCCGGAAGCAAAACAGTAAATATCGGTACAGGAAAAGAATTGTCCATTGGCGAATTGGCTGTTCTTGTAAAAAAAATAGTTGGCTATGAGGGAAATTTGGTTTATGACACTTCCAAACCCGATGGAACACCAAGAAAATTATTGGATGTCTCGAAACTGACTGATTTGGGTTGGACATATAAAACAGAACTCAAGGATGGTATTCGCTTAACGTATGAAGATTTTCTAAACAGTAAAATAAGAGTGGAACGCTGAAATTTCGTTTTAGGTGGTGATAAAATGAATTACAAAGATAAATATAATGAATGGTTGGATTTTGATGTAGAAACACGTGCAGAACTGCTTAATATTAATGATGAAAAAGAAATTGAAGATCGTTTTTATAAGAATCTGGCATTTGGGACAGGTGGACTGAGGGGGCTCATGGGTGCGGGCACCAATAGAATAAACCGTTATACAGTAAGAAAAGTGAGCACTGGACTGGCAGATTTTATAATTTCAAAATTCAGTCAAAATCCCAGTATTGTCATCGCTTATGATACACGCTATCACTCACGAGAATTTGCAGAAGAAGCGGCTGCGGTTTTTGCAGGTAAAGGAATCATTGTTTATCTGTTTGATATGGAGATGCCAACTCCAGTGCTTTCCTTTGCTGTTCGTTATCTGAATGCCAGTGCGGGGGTTGTAATTACGGCCAGCCATAACACTAAAGAATACAATGGCTATAAAGTCTATAACCAATATGGCGGACAATTAGTGCCTGATGAAGCAAAACAAGTCATTCAATTTGTTAATAAGGTTCAGGACTTTCATTCAATCGTACTAACAGATATTGATCAGAGTATTTTGATGCATAGAATTGGTGATAAAGTACTAAATGCTTTTTTGACAGAAGTGTCGAAGCAGTCGATCTATGATGGGATTTTGAAGATTGTTTATACACCGTTATATGGAGCAGGCAATATACCGGTCAGAAGTATATTGCAAAAATATCAGGTTTCGGTAGTGAAAAAGCAAGAAATGCCGGATGGCAATTTTA
>JAATEZ010000176.1 GCA_015655485.1 Lactobacillales bacterium
AACTTGTTTGAATTTTTTTTGAACCGCCATCATGATATTTTCAACATCCCATTGGCTCATTGTGGTTTGATTGGTAACAAATATTTTTTCTGGTTCTACAGAGTAGATGAGCTGTTCTGCATCTGCTACAGTAGAGACGAGCCGGATATGGTCTGGTGCTACACCGATTGCGCCCTCTGGTTCGGGATGATTTTTTTTCCCAATATAAATGATCTCATAGCCTTCGCTGACTTTTTTTTCAATCAATTCGTGAGTAATGGTCACATCAGGACACGTTGCGTCAATCGTGCATAACCCTTTTTTCTTGGCTAATTCCATGACTCTGGGGGAAGTTCCATGTGCGGTAAAAATGACTGTTCCTGAATGGATCTGTTGTAAAATTTCTTCACGAACGCTGCCATCAATCGTGTGGATCCCAACTTTTTCAAAAGCATCAGTGATCTGCTGATTATGAACGATCATGCCAAGAATGTAGATAGGTCGGGGGAGCGATTCGTCCAGTGAAGCGTTCCGAGCAATGACCATGGCATCTACAACGCCGTAACAATAGCCGCGCGGGCTGATATTAACGATTTCCATAAAATTCTCCTCCAAATACATTCGTTCACACTAATAGTATAACTGAAATTCAAAAAAAAGGAATCAAGAAGGAATGATTCTATGCGGATACTGAAAAAAATTAATCTTTTTTTAGAAAATAAATTAAGAACATGGTAGTATAATATTTGGTAGATTAAATGGCCAGGTAAAATGAAATCAAGAAAATTGGAGTGAACGATTGTGAGTAAGCCAGTAGTGATTGGAATAACAGGCGGTTCAGGAAGCGGAAAGTCAAGTGTAGCACAAGCGGTTTTTAAGCAGTTTCCAGGGCATTCTTTATTAATGTTAGAACAGGATTCTTACTATAAGGATCAAAGCGAGCTTACCTTTGAAGAGCGTTTAAAAACAAATTATGATCATCCTCTAGCTTTTGATTCTGAGTTATTGATCGAGCAATTAACTGATCTTGTCCAGCATCGGGCGGTTGAGCGCCCAATCTATGATTATACGACTTATACTCGTACCAAAAAGACGGCGACAGAAGAGCCAAAAGAAGTGATCGTTTTAGAAGGCATTCTGATTTTGGAAGATACTCGTTTGCGTGATTTGATGGATATCAAGATTTTTGTGGATACAGATGATGATATTCGGATCATTCGACGTATCAAACGAGACATGCAGGAGCGCGGCAGAACTCTGGATTCTGTCATCGAGCAATACTTGACTGTCGTCAAGCCTATGTATAATCAATTTATTGAGCCCACTAAGCGCTATGCTGATCTGGTTATCCCTGAAGGAGGTCAAAATGAAGTGGCAATTGACTTATTAACAACTAAAATCAGAAGTATTTTAAAAAAATAATAAATCTTAAATCGTCTTACGAAAACGATCAAATAGCTCAACTCGAATTCTGTTTTGATTTATGTTAGACTATAAATAATAAAAGAAAAAAGAGAGAGTAAAAAATATTTCTGGAGGAAATGTCGTTGAAGAAAAATGGGTTTTTAAGTGATATCATTTTGGGAGTAGTTGTTATAGCTGTTCTAGTTGGATTGAGAGCATTTGTCTTTACTCCGGTAGAGGTAGTAGGAGATTCAATGGATCCGACTTTACAAGATGGTGAGCGCGTGATCGCTTTAAAAAATACAGATTTAAAAAGATTTGATATTGTGACTTTCCCTGCTCCTGATGCGGCAGGAAAAAACTACATCAAACGAATTATCGGACTGCCCGGTGATACGGTAGAATATAAAGACGATGTTCTGTATGTCAATGGAAAGGCGATGAAAGAAACCTATCTTGACGAATATAAAGAGGCCTTAGATGATGGTCAGCCGTTGACACCTGACTTTACCCTGGAAACCTATTTTGACAGTGCCACTGTTCCGGATGGTTATTTATTTGTGATGGGAGATAACAGACGTATTTCAAAGGATAGCCGGATCATCGGCTATATAGCGGAAAAAAATGTAACGGGTGATGTTCGCTTTTGTTTTTGGCCGTTTGACCGTTTTGGAACGGTCGAGTAATTTTTTTAACATTTTTGCCATTAGAAATATCAGGGAGATCTATCAATAAAATGTATTTCAATAGATAAAATTGTTCCATTCTCTCATTCGTAGAGTGACTTTTGTTTATTCAATGGCTATGATCGTACTCAAGAGGTGAGTAAAATGGATAGTACTAAGACTGGCTTATTTATAGCTGATAGGAGAAAGCAGAAAAACTGGACTCAGGCCGAACTGGGTGAAAAAATAGGTGTGACCGATAAAGCAATCTCGCGCTGGGAGACGGGAAGAGGATTTCCTGATATTTCATTACTACGGCCGCTTAGCAAAGCTTTGGGAGTGTCGGTCAACGAAATTCTTGCAGGTGAAATAATAGCAGCGGAGCATACCCGGGAAAGTGCAGATGATGCGCTGATTCAGACATTGACCTATTCAAAGCAGAAAATAAGCAGAATAATCACGGGCATTCTTTTCGCTGTTGGCGGATTTCTGCTTATTTGTTCATTGCTATTTCTCGGGTATGACACATCCTGGGTATCGGTTTATTCAATCATTGGAGTGATCATAATTGCCTGTGCTGTATTTCGAATTTTGCATAAAAATCGTGTGAAAGCTATACTAGCCATTTTAGGGCTGTTTTTGCTTGCGGGTATGTCTTTTGAAGCAAGAGATTATATTTGGGTAACTTATTACAGTATGCCTCCGCTTTATAATCTCAGCATTCTTACAAGTTTTTCTGCTGATAACGAGGATAAAGTTATCAAATATGAAAAGTTGTTTTACGTTGTCTACCGTTACCATGTTGATCAGCCCGATGAGTATTATGTTATAAGACAGGTTTGATTGGGCTGATGAAGAATGGTGCTTTTCTAAGAAAAAATTTTTTCTACTTCATAAAAGTTAAACAAAGCTGAGCGAGGCGATCAAACTTGCTCAGCTTTGACGTTAAATAAAGTATATTTATTAGTATACTGGTTATAGAAGTTTGAAGAATAAGGCCTTATGCAACTACTTTGTGATTTAGCGATTCCCTTGGAATAGAGTTGTTCCTAAAAGCGGATAGGTGAGTCAATTTTTCTATGTTCTTAATATAATAAGAAATCATTGCTGCATTCTGCTTTTCTTTTTTTTAATGATTTGTGATAAACTAGTAGATGAGTAGAAACAGAAGGAAGGGACGGGTCAGAATGAGTCTCGAGTTTGTTTTAGGCACAGGTGCCAGTGATCCGCTGGATTTTTTATTAGAGAAAACAGCGCATTGGCTGGCGGAAAATCCAAAAAATCAGGTTTTTTATATCGTTCCTAATCATATTAAGTTTGAAACAGAGATCGAGGTGTTGGCAAAGATGCAAAAGAAGCAGCCGGATCCGCAGAAATCGATAGCAACTATGCGGCTTCAGGTCTTCAGTTTGTCTCGTTTGGCTTGGTATTATTTGCAGAACACGCCTTATTATAACAATCATGTGATCACGGAAACCGGTTCAGCCATGTTGATCCGCAAGATATTATTAGAAGAAGAGGATTCATTAAAAGTTTTTCGCGGTGAAGCTAATAAAAGCGGCTTTATTGAAAAATTAACCGCTTTATTTCATGAATTTCAAGTGGGAAATGTAGAGCTGAATGATTTGGAACGGATCATTCAAAGTTTGGAAGGTACGCTAAAAGGGAAAGATTGTTCTGTCAAATTGCAAGATTTTTTCACAGTCTATGAAAAATATGAAGCTCTATTGATTGAAAAGGGGTTTGGCTTTGAAACACAAATGAAGGGACTATTAGATTTTTTACAGACACAGGATTTAGAAAAATCCATGTTTATCTTTTTAGGCTATTCTCATTTGAATGCTCAGGAACTGCAGCTGGTAGATAGGCTATTCCAAAAAGGCGCGACGGTTAAATTTTTTTTGACCTTGGATAAAGGAGACCCGTTTTTTGATGGAGCAGCTGATTCTTTCTTCTTCGATTCTAAGCTGCTGTATCAGCAGGTTTATCAGGCGGCACGAAAACAAGAAGTCAGGATCTATCAGGATGTTTACACGAAACCGCAAAAATCAATCCAATCAGAGCTTATCTCACTAGGTGATTATTGGCAGGAGTCGCATGATTTTTCTTCTTCGGTTGGAAAAAAAGGAGCTGCAACTCTGTCTATGCAAGAGGTTGTTCAAATATGGAGCGGCGAAACTGTATTTAGTGAAGTCAGTCATGTGGCTCGTGAGATCCGGCGTCTGGTCAGTCAAAAGGAATATCGGTATCAGGATATCCGAATTTTGGTTCGAGATTTTGATTTGTATAAACGAGTGGTCCCGAGTGTTTTTAAAGCACAGGCTATTCCCTTTTATTTTGATCAGGAAATGTCGATGAAACATCATCCCTTAGTTGCTTTTTTTGAGTCTCTATTCGCGATCGATCAAGGAAATTATCGTTATCGGGATGTCATGCGTTTTTTAAGGACTGAGTTGTTTTTTCCGCAAGCAGCTGCTGGGACTTCATTGACTGATTGGCAGCATAACTTAGAAGCTTATCGAGAAAAAGTAGATGTGACAGAAAATGTTGTCCTTAGTCATGGATTTGAAGGGTATTTCTGGACACAGAGCAAGGATTGGCATTTTACAAACTATCAATTTGAAGAAAACGAAGTGACTTCTGACGAAAACCAGTTAGCTGAAAATCTCTCTAATGAGATCCGGCAAGAGATCCGCAAATTTTTACCGCCTTTTTATGCCCAGTTAAAAAAAGCTCAGACTGGACTGGATGCGGCGAAGTGCCTGTATCAATTTGTTGAAAAAATCCGATTGGAAGATCAGATGATCTTATGGCGAAATCAGGAAGTGGAAGCAGGAGATCTTGATAAGGCAAGGATCCATGAACAAACTTGGCAAGCTTTTATTGATCTGATGGATGAGTATGTCGAACTTCTGGGAGATAGTGCCTACGTTCAGGAAGATTTTGCTGAAATTTTCACCAGCGGTTTGGAAAACAAAGCCTATCACCGTGTTCCCACTGCGATCGATCAGGTGGCGATCACTTCCATGGATCTGGTTCATATGAATAAAAGCCGTATCGTTTTTATCATCGGCTTGACAGATCAAGTCCTGCCGCAGAAGATCGAGAACAAGACGCTGCTTTCTGATGAGGAGCGGTATCTGATAGATGAAAATCTGGCGGATGAAAAATATTTACAGAATTCTGCCAAAGCGGCGATCGCAAGAGAACCTTTTATTGCTTATCTGGCGTTTATGTCCGCAAAAGAGCGGCTTTATCTTACCTATCCAAGCAGCTCTGATAATAAAAAAGACTTGAAAATTTCTCCTTATCTGGAACAACTCATTCAGGGACTTAAAATCACGGTTCAAAATAAAGCAATAGCTCCGCTGGAAAATAATACGGCCCTTGAGGATCTGACTTTTATTAGTACTTATCGCAGTTTGGTGACGGATTTGACCGTAGTGAAACGGCAGGTCAAAGAATTAAAAATTCCTTTATCTTCATTTTGGCAGAATTTGGAGCGGCTTTTATTGGAGCAGCCTGAGTATAGTGAACTGACGGCCAGAGTTTTGGGAAGTTTAACGGCTCAAAACGTTCCTGAAAAAATTTCCGGCGCGATCGTAGATGAACTATATGGTCATACGATTTTTGCGTCTGTGTCAAGAATCGAAAGTTTTTATCAATGCGAATATAAATATTGGCTGAATTATGGCTTGCGCTTAAAGGAACGGGAGGTTTTTGAATTTTCTCCGGCAGCAGCAGGCGACTTCTTTCATGAAGCCCTGGATCAGTTATTTAAAACATTGATCTCTGAAAAGCTTCAGTTAAGTCTTTTAACACCTGATGAGATCCAAAGAGTGACAGAAGAGGTCCTGCAAAAGGTGCTCAGGCAAGAACGTTTCATGATTCTGCAGGTCTCTAATCGAATGAATTATATTCGTTACCAACTATCTGCCACGATCCGCAGAGTCAGCTGGGCTTTAAAGAAGCAGAGTGAACGGAGCGGTTTGTCCACGATCCAAACTGAAGTTCTATTTGGACAAATAGCTCAGAACAGCGGTCTGGATTCCTATGATTTTCCGCTTGAAAATAACCATGAGTTGAAGATCCGCGGAAAAATCGATCGTATCGACCAGCTTGAAATGGCAGACAAGACTTTTTTAGCTGTAGTCGATTATAAATCCAGTGCTCATTCCTTTGATTTTCGAGAGGCTTATTTTGGTCTTGCGATGCAGATGATCACTTATTTGGATATCACCTTGAAAAATGCTGTTGCATTGACTGGAAAATCAGCAAGCGGAGCCGGGGCCTTTTATTTACATGTCAAAAATCCGCTATTGGATGGGAAAAAAATAGCTTTCGATCAAGCAGAAGAAAAAATTCTGGAAAATTTTCGTTATGAGGGTATTTTAGCTGATGATGAAGAACTGCTAGAACATTTGGATCAGACATTGGCTCCCAAGAATAGCTCTGCTGTATATCCTTATCGGCAAACGGGCAAAGGAGATTATACTTCTAATCGTTTTGTGGATCAAGAGGAATTATCGGCTTTATTAAGTCATAACCGGCTTAAGTTTCAAGAGGCCGGGAACAAAATTTTGAGTGGGAAAATCGCTTTGAATCCCGCTTATAAAGATAAGCAGCGCATTGCTTGCTCCTATTGTCCTTTCCGTAGTGTTTGCCAATTTGATGTGATGCTGAAAGAAAATGAATATCACAGGATAGAGAAAATGAAAAAAGAAGAAGTTTTTGCAAGAATAAAAGAGGAAGATCAGACGGACGGATCCGGAACTTCATCTGTTGAAAACAATGAGAAGGGAGACAGATTTCATGAGTGATCAAACGAAAATCCCCTTAAAACCAACGAACAGTCATTTTACGGATAGTCAATGGTCGGCAATTTTTGAAAAGGGTCATAATCTTTTAGTCTCGGCTTCTGCAGGTTCAGGCAAAACGACGGTCTTAGTTCAGCGGGTCATCGAAAAAATCAAACAGGGAAAAGATGTCGATGAACTATTGATCGTGACGTATACCGAGGCAGCCGCCAAAGAAATGAAGCAGAGAATTCAAGCGGCTGTTGAACAAGCGATCACTATGGAAAGCAATCTAAATGAGAAGCGCCATCTAGTCCGACAATTATCGCTGCTGCCGATCAGTGCGATCAGCACGCTGCATGCTTTTTGTCTTCAAGTCATTCAAAAATACTATTATTTGATCGATTTGGATCCAGTCTTCCGTCTGCTGACCGACGAAACGGAAATCTTATTATTAAAA
>JAATEZ010000014.1 GCA_015655485.1 Lactobacillales bacterium
CAGCAAAAATCGTTTGGTTATCAACAAAGGGGATGTAGTAATAAGTATCTTCAGAAAAAGTGTCTGTGGAAGCTCCTGCATTCTTTTTCTGCTGCCAAACCCAATTAACAATTTTTTCTTTTTGAGCAGAGGCTACAGCAGCATCTGGCGGAACATGATCGTCATCTAAAAACCGATAGCTCGTTAACTGGTTGGTTTCATTCTTAAAAAAAATAATAGTTTCGCGATTTAAAAGCTTCAATAATTGTTGCCCGGCTACTTGAATGACATGGTCAAAATCATTGGCTCTCTGCAGTTTCAAGCTTGTTTCTAACAAAACGCCTGTTCTGAAAGCTTTTAAAACAGCTTCTCTTGAATGCCGTTTTAACAGTTCCATCAAAGAGCTTGTTAAAAACGCGGCAATGAACATGATGAAAAAAGTAATAGGATAACCAGTATCATAAGCTAAAAGCGAAAAACGCGGGTTGGCAAAGAAAAAACTAAACATCGCGACGACTAATGCCGAGGCGACGATCCCATAAAATTTACTGTTCGTGGTGATTGATATGACCAGAACAGCAAGAATATATAGAGTAATCAAATTTGCCTCACTAAGACCAACATGATCTAATATCAAGGCGAGAGTAGTTGTGAGCAATAAAATAAAAAAAGTCCGTAAAAGATCTCTTAAAGATAGAAAATTGGTCAAAAACCTTTTCCCTTTTCGCTTTTTAAAAAGGCCTTTTTTATTAGGAATGATGTAAACTTCTGTATCTTTAGCAAGTTTAGTTATTTTTTCAGCCAGACTTGTTGTATGTAAGAAGGAAAAAACAGGTTGGGATTTACCAATCACTATTTTGGTGACACGGCTGATCTGTGCGTATTCCAGTATTTGTGTGGCAATGTCCTCCCCATAAACAGTAACGATTTGAGCACCGAGTTCTTCCGCCAGAAGCATATGATCTTCTAAATGTTTTGATTCGTCCGCAGAATAATTATCTTTTAATGAAGTTTCTACATAGATCGCTGTGAGTTTTGCTTGAAAAGCAGAAGCTATCTGAGCGGCCAGTTGAATCAATTTTTGATTATTTTCCTCTGGAGAAAGCCCAACTAGAATGTGCTCATTGTGGAGGAAATTAATTTTTTCGGTTTCTTTATTAGTTTTGTTTAAGGGAGAAATATGCAAACGATCCGCTAATGTTCGAAAAGCCAGTTCACGCAGTCTGGTTAATTTCTCTAATGTAAAGTAATTAGGAGTGGTCTGTTCGGGAAAGATGTCTCCTTTGTTCCATCGTTCTAATAATTCAGCCGGTTCGGCATCAACCAATTCAATTTGATCCGCCTTTTTTAGAATTGATTCGGGTACTTGTTCACGCACGGAAAAACCCGCGATGTCGTTAGTAATAGTGGTTAAATCGAGAATATTTTGGATATTCAAAGTAGTGTATACGTCAATTCCATTATTTAATAACTCTTCAATATCTTGATAGCGATTACGATGACGTTGATTGGAGCGGTTGATATGAGCCAAATCATCGATCAGGATAATTTCTGGCTTGCGTTTTAAAGCTTCATCGATATCAAACTCTAAAAATTGGATATCATCATAAAAAAAAGCAGAGGGAGGAATTTCTTCAAGGCCTTGAGTCAATTCAAAAGTCTGAGCCCGACCGTGTGTTTGAACAAAACCGATCACAACATCTTTTCCCTGTTGTTTTACTAAATGGCCTTCGCGCAGCATCGTATAGGTTTTGCCGATCCCTTCAGCATAACCCAAAAAGATTTTTAATTTCCCTTGCTGATTGTCAACAGCCATGATCGTTCCTCCCATTTGTTTACAATTAAGGTCATTATATCATATTCAACAGAACAGAAAAATCAATTTGATAAGCTATGAAGACAAAGCCGGAGAGTATAGTATCAGCAATCAGCCTGTTATTGTTATTGGAAAAATGGATTTGAACTTTTTTCTTGACCGATCGTGGTCGGCAGTCCGTGTCCTGGATAGGCCGTGAATTCATCAGGCAAAATGAAAAGTTGAGTCTGGATCCCTTGTAATAATTGTTCCAAGTTTCCCGTGTATAAATCAGTCCG
>JAATEZ010000175.1 GCA_015655485.1 Lactobacillales bacterium
GCACGATTATGCCTTGGATCCTTTTGGCCATACCGTCCTTGATTCGCTCAAGGAAGCCGGCAAAGAGGTGATCGCTATTGGAAAAATCAATGATATTTTCAATGGCCAGGGCATCACTGAAAGTATTCGAACGAAGAGCAACATGGATGGAGTCGATAAATTATTAAGTGTGATGCAAAGGGAGTTTACTGGTTTGAGTTTTACGAATTTAGTCGATTTCGATGCTTTGTTTGGTCATCGTCGTGATGTAGCGGGTTATGGCGAAGCGATCGAAGCTTTTGATGCTCGTTTGCCGGAAGTATTTGCGGAACTTGCCGAGGATGATTTATTGCTGATCACGGCAGATCATGGTAATGATCCAACTTTCCCTGGAACAGATCATACAAGAGAGTATGTCCCATTGCTGGTCTACAGTAAAAGTATGAAGCAGCATGGTCCATTACCGGTGGGACACTATGCGGATATTTCGGTCACTATTGCTGAAAATTTTGCTGTATCAGCTACTGAAAACGGACAAAGCTTTTTAAAAAAATTAAATTAGGGAGAGAACTGAATGAATGAAGCGATGAGTGAAAAAATAACGGCCACTGTTGATGCGATTCGAAAAAAAGGTAAGGCAGCTCCAAAAATCGGCTTGATTTTAGGTTCAGGGTTAGGGGAACTTGCTGAAGAAATCCAAGATCCCTTGATCATACCTTATCAGGAGATCCCTAATTTTCCAGTTTTGACGGTAGCTGGTCATGCCGGTCAATTAGTGATCGGCGAGATTTCCGGTAAGTCGGTCATAGCAATGCAAGGCCGCTTCCATTTTTATGAAGGTTACAAGATGTCAACGATCACTTTTCCAGTCAGGGTAATGAAGGCATTGGGCGTGGAATCTTTGGTTGTGACAAATGCCGCCGGCGGAGCCAACCGTGATTTTGTTCCTGGAGATCTGATGATCATCACAGATCATATCAATTTTATGGGGACAAATCCGTTGATTGGACCTAATGAAGAGGAACTTGGACCGCGTTTTCCTGATATGTCTCAAGCCTATGATCAGGAATATCAAGAACTAGTTGGTAAAGTCGCTGCCGAACATGCGCTTAAATTACAGCAGGGCGTGTATATGGGTTTTATGGGGCCAACCTATGAAACTCCTGCCGAAGTCCGGCTGGCACAAATTTTGGGAGCGGATGCGGTGGGAATGTCGACGGTTCCAGAAGTTATTGTAGCCAATCATTGCGGTCTGCGTGTTTTAGGAATCTCTTGCATCACTAATTTGGCTGCCGGCATGCAATCTTCTTTAAATCATGCTGAAGTGGTAGAAACCACAGAACGGGTGAAAGAAACATTTAAAACCATTGTTCGTGAAACCATTGCTGAAATGTAGGAAGGTTGAGAATGAAATTTATCTTATTTTTTCTGTTTTGGTGATTAGAAAAAATTCTGTAAATCATGAATTTTAGTCACAATTAATGCAAATTTGGCTGGATTTTTTTCATTAGAATCCAAAAATTAATGGGAAGGAATCTCGGCAGAGGTCTCTTCCCATCGATCTTTTTCTGTTTTTGAATAAAGCGGCTATTGGTAAGGATGATTATTTTTCAAAGTTTTTTAACGAAAACCGTTCAATACTGGCCAAGGTTTTTGCAATGAGCGGTCCGCTTGCAAAGACACAAAGGATCGTGCCGATCCCCACTGCTCCCCCTAAAAGCCAGCCGGTCAGCACTAGTAAAGCATCCAGCGTGATTCGAACTGTTTTCAAAGAAAATGGTGTGATTTCAGCAAAATAAAGCATTAAACATTCTACGGCAGCGGCACCTAAATTTGCGGATAGGTAGATGCCGATCCCGATGCTAAAACAAAGTGGTCCTAAAATAACAAAAGCTGCTTTTGTTCCAGCTACCAAGGGAACTAGAGTGATCAAAGGAGTAAAAAGATTGACAAAAATCCCGATAAAAATTCCATTGATGAAACTGCCGATCCCAATGATCGAACGATCTAAAAAAAAGATGATCACTAAAATAATGAGATTGAACATTTGGCTGGCTAAACTAAATTTAATTGAGAAATGCTGCATAACACCTAATAGAAAGGTACTGATGGTATCGACGCCTAATTGGCTGGCTAAAAGCAGAACAATGCCCAAAGAAGTGATAGCGGTTCCTAAAAATACCGCAGTCAAGCGGGCAATGAGTGTTTTATTAGGGATCATCTGCTGAGCTCTCCTCTTTCTTCTTATTTTTATTAAGAGTAGAATATTTTCGAAGCATTTACAAGGACAAAAGTCCGTTTTTGCTGTTTTTTCGATCATTTTGCAAGAAGGAAGGATATTTATGAAACGGCTCTCATATAAAGAACAGTGGTCTTTATTAGAAAAAATGAATTTAACACAAATAATCACTCCAGATCTATTTTTAGAAGCAGAAATTCGTCAGTATCAAGAAAAAGAGCTGCTTATTTTATCTGGAGAGCCCCTGACAGACCTTTTTCTTCTTATTGAAGGACAAGTCATCATTCATTCGTCTTCGGAAGAAGGAAAAAAAATTTTACTGGACCATGAATCTGCGGGAAGTATTCTGGGAGACATCGAATATTTTCAACAGCTGGATTATTTACATACCGTGGAGGCCATGACACCAGCGAAAGCCATTGTTTTTTCAGCTGCACAAGTTGAAAGTTTGTTTTCGAATAACACATTTTTTTGGAAAATGTTCAGTAAAAGTTTGTCCGATAAATTGATGGAAACCTCTAATAACTATGCGCACCGACTAATGTACCCGTTAAAAATCCGGTTATGTCAGCTTCTTATAAAAGAGGCTCCATTGACGGAACAACGAGTTTTTCCTTTTTCAACCAGGCAGGCAGCACAAATCTTAGGTGTATCAGAGCGGCATTTACGGCGGATTTTTAATGAGCTGAAAACTGAAAAGGTTTTGATCAAAGAGATTCATACGATCCGTATTTTAGATTTTCAGAAACTGAAGGAAATGGCTAATTGGTAAAAAAGAGGATGTCTTTTTTGAATCAAGAAAAATATGGTAAAATAAAAATAGAGATTTAAAGAAAGAGGCGGAAAAATATGGAAAACTTTCGTTTTAAAGCATCAACAGACATCTTTTTTGGAAAAGGAGAAATCATTCATTTACCCGAAGTACTTAAAGAATTGGGACACAATGTATTATTAACTTATGGTGGCGGGAGTATTAAAAAAAATGGCGTTTACGATCAAGTCATAGATTTATTAAACAAAAACAGATTTAAGGTGACGGAACTTTCCGGGATCGAGCCTAATCCGCGTTTAGAGACGGTAAAAAAGGGGGCTGCCTTGTGCCATGAACATCACATAGATGTCATTTTAGCCGTGGGCGGAGGTTCAACACTCGATTGCAGCAAGGCCATCGGGGCGGCCTATTACTATGATGGGGACCCCTGGGATTTTACTAAGGACCGTTCGTTAGTGAAAGCTGTTCTGCCCATTGTGACTGTTTTAACGATGGCTGCCACCGGCTCGGAGATGAATAGGAACGCAGTGATCA
>JAATEZ010000033.1 GCA_015655485.1 Lactobacillales bacterium
AGCGAACAAGATATTGCGGATAAATTGGATTTATGGGATTTGGTTTCAAAAAACAGTGATACGTGTGGACTACTATTGTCCGACGATAATTATCCAATAATTTGGGATTTGAAACCTGTAAAAACCTGAATCTATAAGTTTGTAAAAGTTAGTATCAAAACTTGACAAAACTTAACATTCAAAACCCTAAAAATGATGCACAAAATGTTAATAACTAAATGATTATATATTGTGTTTTATTGTATTATTATTGTATCTTTGTTGTAATTAAAACTAACTAACATGACTATCAAAACAAAATTTGATAAGGGCGATGAAGTGTATCTCTTACATAAAAACACGCCTGTATTAACAAAAATTAATGATGTGTCTTATTCTCGAAACTCAATAAGTTATGGGTTGAATATTGCAGGGGAGAATATCACAAAATATGAACATCAACTATTTGCAACCATCAAGGAATTTTTAGAATCTATCAAAAAGAATTTAATCAAAAACTAAAACCAACAAACATGACAACAGAGGAAATTAAAGCCGCAATTGAAACGGCTATTGCACCGCTAAGGAATGCCTTAGATCAGCTTTCACAATCAGATAGCACACGCAATGAGCGTGAAGCGACTAATCAAGCAAAAGCAGAAGATGCAGCCGCCCAAGCGGAGAAATCGAAACTATGTAACCAAATTGTAAATAATAAAATGCCTTAACATGAGAAAAGAATTAAATGTAGGGGATATTTATTTCCACCAAAACGATTTGGTAGAAACCGTTCGAGCAAAGACCCAGCAATTTGCAGTTAAGTTAAACGCAATTCAAACGGAACTTTACAAGAAATTTCCGTACGTAGTTCCCAATAATATTTTACAATCCTATCTCGAAAATCCAATATCCATTTCGACCGAAACCGCTTTATGGGAATATTTGTCCGGAAAAATGTGCGAGGATTTTGAAAGGCAACCTTTGGGCGAATATATTTTGGAAGGAGCTTTGGAGAAGGCTTATAAAACGCTTTCTAACTTTTACAAAAGTATTAGCGATATAACTCACGGTTTTGTAAAGTCGCACGAAACTTATGGAGCAGGCGGCAATGTTTATTATTTTTGGGATTATGTTTCAAGAAGCGAAAGTGGCAAATTCATTGTGGATGAATCAAAGATTAATGAATTAAAAGAGCGCATGACATGGAGAATTGAAACGCCGGAGCAATTGGAGTTCTATAACATGCTGCATGATGCAAACGAGAAACTAAATGAGTGTATCAATTTTTATAATGAGCATCATGCGTTCTTGAGCTACGAGAATCCAATAAAAGAAAATAGTGTTTTTGCACATACATTTTTTAGTAAGATGAATGTTTTGGAGCGTATCAATTTATCTCACACAATCAATAAAATTAATAGCCATGCCATTTAAAAAAGGAGAGAGCGGCAACCCACAGGGGCGCAAATTAGGCTCACAGAATAAGGCAACCGGAAGCGTAAGAAATGCCGTCCAAAAGTTTGTTGACAACAATATTTTGCAATTACAAGAAGAGTACGACCAACTTACACCAGTTGATAAACTTAACTTTCTTGAAAAGTTGCTAAAATTCGTTCTACCTACTTTAAAAAGCGTTGAATTGTCAAACGAGGGTGCACCGATGCATATTCCGCATTTTGACGAAATACGCATAGTCCACACCAGTAAGGACGATTTACCCGAAATGCGAAAGCAGATTGCCGACCGTTTTTCATAGCCTGTTCTTAATGGTACGCCCCCAATTAAATCAACCTGTAAAAAATATTTACAGGTTTTTTTGTGTTTCAAATAGCACCATAATAAAAAAGTAAGGTTACATTAATAAATTGCTACTCATTATAATATCAATTTCCAAGTGTCGCAGATAGCGACATCCTATGAAAATTTGAATTTTTATCATTTTTTTATATCAATTATTTGATCCAAATTGCTTGAAAATTTATATTATGGATATCCAACAACAAATAAAGGATGCAGCCCTTTTATTGAGCCAATTGCAAGCTTATAACGACAATTACAGTCAAGATTTGAAAAGATTGTTGA
>JAATEZ010000139.1 GCA_015655485.1 Lactobacillales bacterium
GTAAAACCATTTTAGGAGGAATGATCCATGAAACGGATCGCTTCAGTAATGTATTTACATCCAAACAATCAGGCGGAATATAAAAAACGCCACGATGAGCTGTGGCCGGAGATGGCAGAAGAATTAAAAAATCATGGAGCAACCAATTATTCAATATTTTTAGATGAGGCAACGGATACTTTATTTGCCTATCTGGAAGTTGCCGATGAACAAACGTATAATCAAATCAGCGAAACAGAAATCTGCAGGAAGTGGTGGGCGTACATGGCTCCCATCATGAAATCAAATTCTGACAACAGTCCGGTTAGTAAAGAATTAAAAGAAGTTTTTTATTTAAAATAAATAGTCACTAAGAAAAAACTGCAACCAGTTTTTTCTTGAAATAATTTGTGAAAAATCACACTAGGAGGAAAAACAATGGTAAATAGAATGATTTTGAATGAAACATCATACTTTGGCAAAGGCGCGATCCAAAGCATCCCTGTCGAAGTAAAAAAACGCGGGTTCAAAAAAGCGCTGGTAGTAACAGATAAAGGCTTGATCAAATTTGAAGTAGCCGCAAAAGTAACGAAGATCCTGGATCAAGAAAATTTGGCTTATGAAATATTCGACGGCATTGTGCCAAATCCTTCTATTGAAAATGTCCATGAAGGGATCGCGGCATTTAAAAAAGCCGGAGCGGATTATATTTTAGCGATTGGCGGCGGGTCTCCTATCGATACAGCCAAAGCGATCGGTATCATTACGGCTAATCCGGAACATGCCGACGTTGTCAGTCTTGAAGGCGAACCTGGTACGAAAAAGCCGAGTATACCGATTTTAGCTGTTCCTACAACTTCAGGGACAGCCGCAGAAGTGACAATCAATTATGTCATCACAGACAAAGCTAAAAATCGTAAATTTGTCTGTGTCGATCCGCACGATATTCCCGCTGTAGCCTTTGTAGACAGCGATATGATGATGGGCATGCCAAAGGGATTATGTGCTGCGACCGGAATGGATGCTTTGACGCATGCGATCGAGGGCTATATCACTAAAGGTGCTTGGGAATTGACCGATATGATGCATATCAAAGCGATCGAGATTGTGGGGCGTTCCTTAAGGGATTCAGTCAATGGAGATCAAAACGGCCGAGAAGAAATGGCTTTGGCACAGTATATCGCCGGCATGGGCTTTTCTAATGTAGGTTTGGGATTAGTTCATGGGATGGCGCATCCGTTGAGTGCCTGGTATGATGTTCCCCATGGTGTGGCTTGTGCTGCCCAACTGCCGACGATCATGGATTACAATAAAGATTTTACTGGAGAAAAATACCGCGATATCGCTCGGGTGATGGGTGTTGCTGATGCGGATACTTTATCCTTAGAAGAAGTTCGTGATGCGGCGGTAGCAACTGTACGTCAATTAGGAAAAGATGTCGGCATCCCTCAACATTTGGCTGAACTTGGCATCAAAGAAGCGGATATCCCGGCAATCGCCAAAGATGCTTTGGCTGATGTATGTACAGGTGGGAATCCTAGAGATACTACACTTGAAGAGATCATTGAACTCTATCGTAAAATGCTGTAAATCGATCCAATAAAAAAATATCGAAGTGGCTGGGACAAATGCTTCCCAGTCTTTTTATTATTTTCAGCTTTTTTTTGGTTAGATTTATGCTGAAAATATAGACACAAACAGGAAATTGGAGAAATTATTTGTAAGCTGTCCATTTTTAAAGTAAAATAGGAATAAGTCAATGATGGGGGCGAAGAAGTGAAAGGTATTTTTATAACGGTCGAAGGTCCGGATGGTGCAGGGAAGACTAGTGTGATGCGAGAATTAGTTCCTCGTTTAAGGGAGAAAACAACTCAAGTTATCGTTGAAACAAGAGAACCAGGCGGGATTCCGATCGCTGAAAAGATTCGTCAGATCATTTTAGATCCTAAAAATGACAAAATGGATGAACGAACTGAGGCCTTATTATATGCAGCAGCTCGGAGGCAGCATTTGGTTCAAAAAGTATTCCCGGCTATTGAGGCTGGCCAAATCGTTATTTGCGATCGATTTGTGGATAGTTCTTTAGCGTATCAAGGAGCGGGAAGAAAAATCGGTATAGCTGCAGTAGCAAGTATCAATGAGTTTGCCACGGAAGGATTTAAACCTGATTTAACTTTATATTTAGATATAGATTCGGATACGGGACTGCAGCGGATCCAAAGTCATCGCCATGATGATTTGGATCGTTTAGATGTAGAAACTCCTGAATTCCATCAAAGAGTGCGGCATGGTTATTTGAAGCTGGTCGAGGCGGAACCGGAGCGCTTTGTCACGATTGATGCTCATCGGCCGATCGAACAAGTCATTGATGATTGTTATGAAGCGATCATTAGAAAATACACCAACTATTTCTTTTAATCAGCAAGGGGGAAAAATAAATGAAATTAATTATGGCTATTGTTCAGGATAAAGACAGCAGTCGACTGTCCAACGAATTGATTGATGCCAATATTCGGGCAACCAAGTTATCGACTACAGGCGGTTTTTTAAAGGCGGGCAATACTACTTTTATTGTTGGGATCGATGATGATCGGGTAGATGAAGTTTTAGATATCATTAAAGACATTTGTCAGGCGCGGGAACAATATGTGACCACTCCGGTCAGTTTAGATGTTTCAGTTGATAGTCATATGCCTTATCCGATAGAGGTCCAGGTTGGCGGCGCTACGGTGTTTGTCCTGCCGGTTGAAGGATTCCATCAATATTGATATGGGAATAACATTTGAGCAAAAACAGCCAATGGTGATGATTCAGCTGCAAAGAAGCTATCAGCAAGGGACTATAGCTCATGCGTATCTTTTCGAAGGGGAAGTCGGGACTGGTAAAAAAGAGACGGCTATTTGGCTGGCTCAGCTTTTATTTTGCCAAAACATTCAGAACGATGCTCCTTGCAACACTTGTCATAATTGCCTTAGAATCAAAGCCAATGAGCATCCTGATGTTCAACAGATAAAACCGGACGGACAGACCATTAAAGTACAACAAATCAGGGATTTGAAAACTGAATTTTCTAAGAGTGGTGTCGAGACAAAAAAGAAAGTTTTTATTATTGAGAGTGCGGAAAAAATGTCTGCTGGTGCAGCTAACAGCTTATTAAAATTTCTGGAAGAACCGGATGGACAGATGATGGCGATCCTTTTAACAGAGGGAAAAGCACGTATCCTGCCTACAATCCAGTCGAGATGTCAAATTCTTCATTTCTCCAATCTTTCCAGAGACCAGTTTATCAAAGAATTGGAAAACAAGGGTGTTTCTCAAAAAAAGGCTGAATATCTCAGTCATTTGACTGGCGATTTGGAAAAAGCTGTTGAAATCTCTCAGGATGAGTGGTTTAATGAAGCTAGAGAGGCGACAGATAAATGGTTTACTCAGTTACTTAATAAGGACTTTCAGGCTTTTGTCTATGTGCAAAAAAAAGTTTGCAAGGTATTTAAAGAAAAGGAACAGCAGCTGCTTGCGCTGGATTTATTGATGCTGTCTTATCAGCGGCATTTTGAAATGTTGATCGGCGGGTTGGCTGTAAAAAAAGATAACAGTTATTTGATTCAAAAATCAGTCGCAGAAATAGAAATTATTTTTAACGGAAAAAGAAAATTAGAAGCAAACGTCAGTTTTCAAAATGTTTGTGAACAAATGGTATGGTTATTGTTGAAAGATAGATAAAAAATAGGAGGACACAATGGTAGAAGTTGTCGGTATTCGTTTTAGACCGTCGGGGCATGTCTATTATTTTGCTCCAGGAAAAGAACAGTATGCGTATAATGATAAGGTTTTGGTAGAGACTCAGCAGAGTAAGCAAATCGGTACTGTGGCTATCCCGGTGAGAGCAGTCGATCCAAAGGATATTCCTGATGAATTAAAACCAGTTTTGAATAAAGCGACTCCTTTGGAATTAGAAAAAGAACAACAAAATTCAAAAGATGCTGACGAAGCATTTTCAATAGCAAAGAAGAAAATCATTGCTCATAATTTAGAAATGAAATTGATTCGTGTGGAATATACTTTTGATCGCAGTAAAATGATTTTTTACTTTACCGCGGACGGCAGAATTGATTTTCGCGAATTAGTTAAGGATTTGGCGGCTGTTTTTAAGACGAGAATAGAATTGAGACAGATCGGTGTCAGAGATGAAGCTAAAATCCTCGGGGGCATTGGCCCCTGCGGGCGGCAGCTATGCTGTTCCACTTTTTTAGGCGATTTTATGCCAGTCTCGATAAAAATGGCCAAGGATCAGGGACTTTCCCTCAATCCTACGAAAATTTCCGGATTATGCGGGCGTTTGATGTGCTGTCTGAAGTATGAAAATGATGAGTATGAGCAAGCCAAGAAAGAATTGCCGGATTATGGCAAAGAGGTATATACACCAGATGGTAAGGGCCGAGTCGTAGGGCTGAATTTACTCAGCCGTGTTGTCAAGGTACGAGTGAATGGACGTGAAACGGCGGTCGAGTATGAATATGAAGAAATAAAAGAAGCAACTGAAAGGCATGAAAAAACCAAGGCCGCTGTAATTACTGAACAAAGGGATGATCCACATGGATAAAAGAGCCATTTATGATGGATTAGCTGATTTGCAGCAGCAGCTTCAAAGGGACTTGAAAGAAGTAACGATTTTGAAAGAGGCTGTTTCGAAGCTTGTGGCGGAAAATGCTACGTTGGAGATGGAAAATCAACATTTGAGATCTCATTTGCTAGAAGTGCAAAAAGGCCTGGAAAGCGGAACCAGCAAACAGGAATTATCAAAGGCAAGGATGAATTTAGAGAAACTATATGAAGAAGGATTTCACGTTTGCAATGTTCTTTATGGCACCAGGCGTGAGAATGAAGAAGAGTGTGCATTTTGTTTAGAGGTTATTTATGGCGATCGCAATAAGTAGAAACGGATTTGGGAAACTGAACCGTTTTTTTTTTGAAAAAATAA
>JAATEZ010000502.1 GCA_015655485.1 Lactobacillales bacterium
GGAAAAGATTCATTAGAATTGTTTTCCAACGGGGCTTATAAAGTGGATGAACATCAATTGACAAGCAATCCTGACGTTTATGCTGTCGGTGATTGCGCGACAATTTACAGCAATGCACTGCAGGAAACAACTTATATTGCTTTGGCTACCAACGCTGTACGCAGCGGGATCGTTGCGGGGCATAATGCTGCCGGAGCAAAATTAGACGCGATCGGAGTCCAAGGTTCTAATGGTATTTCTATCTTCGGTTATAACATGGTGTCGACCGGTCTGACTGTTGAAGCGGCGAAAAAAGCTGGTTTTGACTCGCTGTTTACCGATTATGAAGATCTGCAAAAGCCTGGTTTTATGAAAGAAAACGGCAAAGTGAAAATCAGGATCGTTTATGATGAAAAAACTCGCCGGATCTTGGGAACTCAGATGGCTTCATATGAAGACATCTCAATGGGGATCCATATGTTTTCATTGGCGATCGAAGAAAATGTGACGATCGATAAGCTGAAATTGCTGGATATTTTCTTTTTGCCTCACTTTAACCAGCCCTATAATTACATTACGATGGCGGCTTTATCTGCCAAATAATCAGATAGAAGTATGCATAAAGTAAAAAGTAAATTTTTTTTAAGAAGTGAATCTTACGGTAATAGGTGAAAGGGAAGAGGACAAACTGCTAAAGTTTTGTTCTCCTCCTTTTTTTAAGATAATGGATCACGTTTTAAGTAAATTTTTTGCTTGCCAAACACCGGATTTCCAGCGATAGAGCATCAGTAAACTACGTAAAAGCTCATCGATCGCATAGGCGATCCAGACCCCGACTAAGCCCAGATGAAAGGAAACAGCCAGCAGATAAGAAAATGGCAGGCTTACCAGCCAGAGGACGATCAGACTGCAAAATAAAGGGAATTTCACATCACCGCTGGCGTTCAGAGATCCGACTAAAATCATGTTCACAGCTCGGCCTATTTCCAGAAAAATATCAACAAAAATCACTATTTTGGCAATGGAAATAATGTCAGGATCGCTGGTAAAAATTCGAATAATTGGTTCACTGAAAATAAAAGTCAGCAGGCAGACGATAAAAGAAGATGCGATCCCTAAAACTACTGTTCGTCTGCCGCGCAGGTAGGCGCGGTCAAAATGTTCTCCACCAACATCACGGCCGATCATGATTTGATTTCCCTGACTCAATGCAGCAGCAGCCAAATAGACAAACTGAGTGATGGCTGTCACATAAGATTTGGCGATCAGCACGTTTTCGCCTAGTGAAGCGACGATCATTGTGACCACTACCTGAGCTGCCTGATAAGAAAGTGATTCACCAGAAGACGGCAGTCCTAAAGCTAAGATTTTTTTTAGATCAAAAAATGAAATTTGCTTGAAACGAATCGAAAAAATCGAAAAATTTAAATATTTTTTTAATAGAAAGATAGCGATCACTAAACCAATTGTGTTTCCAAAAACACTGGCCAGTGCTAAACCGGCTACACCAAAAGTTGGGATGCCGAAAGGGCCATATAAAGCAAAGTAATTTCCGATCACTGCAAGAATACTGGCACACATTGGTACACTTAGTGCCGGCTGAGTGAAGCCATGGCTGCGCAAAATCGCGATGATCGCCGAGGTGATCGCAGAAATAAAAAGACTGCCGCCAAAAATCCTTAAATAACTGGTCCCAATGCGGATCAAATTTGTATCCAGATTCATCAGGGCCAGCAATTGACTAGGGAAAAAAAGAAAAATCATACTGATCATGAGTCCTATGCCTAAAGCTCCGGCAAGTGCTGTAGTGATAACACGGGGGATTTTGTCAAAGCGTTTGGCTCCTATCGATTGAGCAATAATGATCTGGGTCCCTACAGTAATAAAGCCGTAAATAAAAACAGTCAGATTTAACAGCTGGTTTGCAGCTCCTACAGCGGCAACGGCAGGTTCTGAATAGTTAGAGATCATCCATACATTAATATTTCCAATAAAAACACGCAAAAAAAGTTCTACGAAGATCGGCCAGCTTAAAAACAGCAGCTCCCGATCGGACACATTAAAAAGCTTTTTTAGTTCCATCTCTCACGCTCCCCCAAAAGATATACTAGCACATTTTATGATAATTTTAGAAAAAGTCAAGGCAAATATGCGGTTATTAAAAAAAGAATAGTTGGATGTTTACAGGATATTGTAAGCAGAACATTAGACAACTTTTCAATTAGAAGGTAAAGTAATTTTATAAGTAAAAATTGGAGGAAATGTTATGTATGATGTAATCGTTATAGGTTCCGGACCTGCTGGAATGACAGCTGCTCTATATGCCGCTAGAGCAGATCTTTCGATTTTGGTGATTGAAAGAGGAGCGCCCGGCGGACAAATGAATAACACGGCTGAGGTAGAAAATTATCCGGGATACCTATCCATTCTTGGACCAGATCTCGCTATGAAAATGTATGAAGGTGCTGAAAAATTTGGAACCGAAAATGTTTATGGGATTGTGAGCGGGATCGAGGATCATGGCGACTTCAAGCGAGTGCTCTGTGAAGATCAATCTTATGATGGAAGAACGGTCATTATTGCTTCCGGATGTGATCATCGTTCTTTAGGTGTTTTGGGTGAAGAAGAATATAGCGGCCGCGGAGTTTCTTATTGTGCGGTTTGTGACGGAGCTTTTTTCCGCAACAGACATCTGCTCGTTGTCGGCGGAGGGGATTCGGCTGTTGATGAAGGCAATTATTTGACTCAATTTGCCGATAAAGTGACCATTGTTCATCGCAGAGATGAATTGCGTGCTCAAAAAATTTTACAAACCAGGGCCTTTAACAATCCTAAAATCGACTTTATCTGGAACGCTGCGGTGGAAGAAATCATTGGCGACGGGATAAAGGTCAGTGAAGTTCGGTTGAAAGATACGAAAACCGGCGAGCTGAAAAATGTTTCAGCTGATGGGATTTTTGTCTATGTTGGTTTGGATCCATTGAGTGAACCTTTCCAAAACTTGAACATTACGGATGAAGAAGGTTGGATCATTACTGATGAACATATGAGGACCGCTATTCCAGGTATTTTCGCGGTTGGAGATGTTCGGCAAA
>JAATEZ010000374.1 GCA_015655485.1 Lactobacillales bacterium
CCATCTCGTGTTTTTTTTGTCAACAAGTTTTTTGATTTATTTTTGATTTTTTCTAAAACTTTTTTCAGGGATCTTGGCTTTCTTACCCGACAGCTTATGTAGTGTAACATAACACTTTTACTACTGTCAACAAGAAAATAAAAAAAGGGTTAATTTCATCAGAATGCTTGCAGAGACAAGTAATAATATACCAATTAAATCTATCAAGGTCAATAAGAAATGACAAAAAAATTTTTTTTGCATTTTACTTTCACGAATAAATCGTTTTAAACAACCAGCTGAAAAAAAAATCAAAATTTATTTGCTTTATATTAGAATAACTATTCTTACATTTTATTAAAAATTATTCATCTCAAAAAAATTTTGCCGCGTAAAACTGCGGTCATATATTTTTTTATCTCTAATTTTGTTTTCAGATATTTATAAAGAAAAAATAGAAAAAAAGTTATTTAATCTTGTTAAAACATAAAAAATTTGAAGTTAACAATAGATTACAAAAATAAGTCCTTTTGTAATCTATCTTTTTAACTTCAAATTCAAAATTATTATTTCATTGTCGGGAATAAAAGCACATCTCTAATCGATTGAGCGTTGGTCAGCAGCATGACTAGGCGATCGATCCCTATCCCAAGTCCGCCGGTTGGAGGCATACCATATTCTAAAGCTTCTATAAAATCCTCATCAACACCTTGCGCTTCATCATTCCCAAGAGCTCTTTCTTTTGCCTGTTCTTCAAAACGTGCTCGTTGATCGATGGGATCATTGAGTTCCGTAAAAGCATTGGCATATTCTTTGCCCACTATAAATAACTCAAAGCGATCGGTGAAACGTTCATCAGACTTATTCTTTTTTGCCAAGGGCGATACTTCTACCGGATGCCCATAAACAAAGGTCGGCTGGACTAGTGTGCTTTCAACAAAAGTTTCAAAAAATTCATTGATCACATGCCCAACAGTCATATGTTCTTCTATTTTCACATGATGTTTTTTAGCGAGTTCTTTCGCTTCTTCATCACTGATTTTCTTCCAAAAATCAACGCCTACTGCTTTTTTAATCGCATCAACCATATGTACCCTTTTAAAATCAGTCGATAAATCAACAAGCGTCTCACCATAAGTAAGAGTTAAAGTTCCTAAGACCTTTTGAGCAGTTTCTCTTATAATACCTTCAGTAAGATCCATCACATCCTGATAATCCGTATACGCAGTATAGACTTCTAACATGGTGAATTCAGGATTATGTGTCGTATCGATCCCTTCATTTCGGAATACTCGGCCGATTTCATAGACTTTTTCCATCCCGCCAACGATCAGT
This sequence comes from Lactobacillales bacterium, assembly GCA_015655485.1. Classification (GTDB taxonomy): domain Bacteria; phylum Bacillota; class Bacilli; order Lactobacillales; family Vagococcaceae; genus JAATEZ01. Next base: position 1,315 of record JAATEZ010000374.1, read on the forward strand.
CGCTTAAGATGCAGCTCCAGCGCGATCCTTAGATACAGATCCATATCTAACGCATTATGGTGTGTAATAAAAGGTCGAGCAGCTGCTCCGCCAGCGGAATTATGCAGTGTAGGTGTTTCAACTTCTAAATAGCCTTGACCATTTAAATAGTTACGGATTTCTTTGATGATCTCGCTGCGCTGAACAAATCGTTCGAAGCTCTCTCGATTACTGATCAAATCAAGATACCTTTGGCGATAACGTTGTTCTACATTCGTTAATCCATGATATTTATCAGGAAGAGGCCTTAAAGCTTTGGATAAAATGGTGATACTCGACGGTTTAATGGTTACTTCACCGGTATCAGTTTTCATAATTTCTCCTGATACACCAACAAAGTCTCCTATATCAGCTTGTTTAAACCATGCATAGTTTTCTTCACCAACTGTGTCTTTACGAACATAAATTTGAATCTGCCCTTCTCTATCTTGCAGATGAGCGAAGCTAACTTTTCCTTTGCCGCGTTTCGTCATTATCCTGCCAGCAATGGCTGCCTTAAGATTTTTATCAGCTAATTCTTCTTTTGAAAAAGCATCATAAGTTTCATGCAATTCTTTGGAATTATGACTTCTTTCAAATCGCCGTCCAAAAGGATCTATTCCAGCTTCTTGCAGATCTGCTAACTTCTCTCGACGGACAAGAAGCTGGTCATTCATTTCTTCAGATGTATGTTGTTTATCTGCCACGTGTTTCTCCACCTTTTCTTAATCTATTTCCTGTCTACTATAATGCCATAAGCATTTTAAAAATAGCAAGGCTATCCCAAAAAAAAATTAGCGATTTTCTGATAATTCGAGTTTTTCGACAAACTCATCTAGAATACCTGCCATTTCCTTCTGCTTTTCCGCCTTGTTCACCGCTACTTTTACTTTAGCAGCCCGTGGGATCCCCTTCAAGTAATAGGAAGCATGCTGGCGAAATTCTCGGGTAGCAATTTTTTCGCCTTTTAAATCAACCAACCTCTGTAAATGCAGCTTAGCCGTTTTGATTTTTTCTCGCGGAGACGGCTCTGGAACAAGTTCTCCAGTTTCTAAGTAATGCTGAGTCTGATAGATCATCCAAGGATTACCAAGAGCTGCCCTGCCGATCATAACACCATCCGCACCTACTTC
>JAATEZ010000353.1 GCA_015655485.1 Lactobacillales bacterium
CCTCATTCAGCTTTTCTGTGTCCAGCTTCATGAGGCAGGCTTTTTCGGCAATAGCACAAGAAAGAATTCGCGAAAAAAAGCATCGCTATAATTTTTCTTTTTCTATTGCTCCAAGCCTAAGGTGCCTCATTCAGCTTTTCTAAATAGAAGTGGTATAATTGATTTGCAGGATTTTAAATTTTTTAATAGAGAAGGGGAATTTCAATGAATGAAAAGCAGTTGACTCGGATGCATATTGGAAAAGGATTTATTGCAGCACTGGATCAAAGCGGTGGCAGTACTCCGAAAGCTTTAGCTTCTTATGGAATTTTAGCGGATGCTTACACAAATGATGAGGAAATGTTTCGTTTAGTTCATGAGATGCGGACCCGGATCATAACTAGTCCGGCCTTTACCTCAGAACATATACTAGGGGCCATTCTTTTTGAGAATACAATGGATCGCAAGGTAGCGGATCAATATACGGCGGATTATCTGTGGAACCAGAAAGGGATCGTTCCATTTCTGAAAATCGACAAGGGCTTGGCTGATTTATCGGATGGTGTTCAAGTGATGAAGCCGATCCCAGGGCTGGCCGAGTTGTTAAAAGCCGCTGTAGCAAAAAATGTTTTTGGAACAAAAATGCGGTCATTGATCAAAGCGGCCGATCCAGTTGGAATCAAAAAAGTGGTTGCTCAGCAGTATGAGCTGGCTCAACAGATTTTGGCTGCTGGCTTAGTGCCGATCATTGAACCGGAAGTGGATATCCACAGTCAAGATAAAGAACAGTCTGAGCAGATTTTAAAAACAGAGCTGCTCATCCATTTGGAAAAATTGCCAAAGGACAGCAAAGTAATTTTCAAGTTGAGTATTCCAACTCATGATGATTTTTATCAGGAGTTGATGAAAGATGAACGGGTAGTGCGGGTAGTTGCGTTATCTGGCGGTTACAGTCAAGCGGAAGCCAATGAAAAATTGGCTCACAACCATGGATTGATCGCCAGCTTTTCTAGAGCTCTTTCTCAAGGCTTGAGTGCTCAGCAAACAGAAACAGAATTTGATCAAATGTTGCAAGCTTCTATTCAAGCAATTTACACAGCTTCTATCAGCTGAAATTATGTTTATTTAATGAAAAAGTTCAAATCTTACAGTCTATCTGTAAAGTTTGAGCTTTTTTTGCGGAGATATCAGTGTGGCCAAAATAATTTCAGATTTTCAATAAGGGTGTTATAATAAGTTTGAGATATAAAAACACATTTTGGTTGGTAGTCCAGAAACAAAAAATAAAATTGTCAGTAACCTTCCCTCCTTGGGTCGTCCATTATCTTTTTTTAATTAAAGGAGGAAACGGCAGATGAAGTTAACAGTTTATTTTGATGGTCAGTTTTGGTGTGGTTTAGTAGAGTATACGGATGAAGAAGAAAATTATCGGGCCTATCGTCATGTTTTCGGTCAAGAACCCAAAGAAAAGGAGATTTTTCAGTTTATTTATCATCAATTAGCAAAAATCGCAGATGCTCCAGTCATTTCTACAGGGATCAGCAAAAATGCGGCAAGGGAAGCAATCCGGTTGAATCCTAAAAAAATGCAACGAAAAATCGCAAGAGAGAAAAAACAATCGATTTTTTCAACAAAAGCCCAGCAGGCTCTTTCAAAGCAGCGTGAGGTCATCAAAAAAATAAATAAAGATCAGACTAAACGAAAGAAGCTTGAACAAAAGGAAGCTGTTTTTTTATTAAAACAGAAAAAAAAATTAGAGAAACATAAAGGACACTAAGGTCTCTTTTAAAACAAAAAAGGTTTTAAACGTTTGCCGAAAAAACCTGCCTCATGAAGCTGGACAAGGAAAAGCTGAATGAGGCATCTTAGACTTTGAGCAATAGAGAAAGAAAAATTTATTCATGTTGATTTTTTTATTGACAAATGTTTATCAGTCTTTTACACTATTGCTAATATGTTAAAATGTTTTGATAAGAAATAGTAAGGTACTTAAGTCAAAAAGAAAGCAGCCGGCTGCTGAAAGGCGCATGACGGTTAGTATCTGAATTCATCTTTGAACTTCGCACCGAAAAAGAGTAGGCTGCGACGGTCTTTTGCGTCCGTTATAATGCTAGAGTATAGGTTTTAGGCGGATACTAACTGTACTTGAAAAGGTAGACAATGCGAGTTGTTTATAAACAAAGGTGGTAACATGAGCAGGTCAGACCCTCATCCTTTTTCTTAGCGGAAAAAGAGTGAGGGCTTTTTTGTTCTATTTTTTAAGAGATGGTCCAAATAAAAAAGGAGAGAAAAAAATGACATTTCAAGCATTAAGTTCAAGTATTGATTTTGAAGAGGTCCTTTCAAAATCGCAGTTGTCTCAATCTCAAAAAAAAGCAAAGGCCTTGAGGGATCAAGAATTAAGGGAGATCATTGAGCGCAAGAGTGATAAATTTTTAGTGATCATTGGGCCATGTTCTGCTCATGAAGAGGAAGCAGTCTGCGACTACGCAGGTCGTTTGGCGGCACTTCAGGAGAAACTCAAGGACAAATTATTTTTGATTCCCAGAATTTATACCAATAAACCGCGCACGAATGGAGACGGCTATAAAGGATTGCTGCATCAACAATCTCCGGGAGGAAAGGTGAATTTGGTCAAGGGTTTAGAGTCTGTCCGGCATTTGCATCATCGAGTGATCACAGAAACAGGATTAACTACGGCTGATGAGATGCTCTATCCAGAAAATTTGGAATTTATTCAAGATTTATTAAGTTATATCGCAGTCGGCGCGCGATCGGTAGAAGATCAGCAGCATCGTTTCGTCGCAAGCGGGATCGACCAGCCGGTAGGAATGAAAAATCCAACTAGTGGCAATCTAAATGTTTTGTTCCATTCGCTTCACGCAGCACAGCAAAAACAAGAATTTATTTTTGCTGGAAAAGAAGTAGCGACAAGTTCTAATCCGCTGGCTCATGTTGTTTTAAGAGGTGGAGTTGACGAAACCGGGACTTTAAAGCCTAATTATCATTATGAGGATCTACTGAAAGTGC
>JAATEZ010000049.1 GCA_015655485.1 Lactobacillales bacterium
CGGATGCAGCGAATTGTTTTCATAAGCATCATAATCGGTTTGTGAAATACCATTAGTCATTTTATTAGGATCAAAGCTCGGCGAACTGACAACCGCCAATAAATCACCAGATTTTGGTTGAGTAATAACCGTCGAACCAGCCTGATTGCCAAGTGCATCAAAAGCCGTTTGCTGCGCTGCTGAATCAATCGTCAATCGCACAGTTTGTCCATCTTGTTTTTTCACTGATTGCAATACTTGCTTTTCTTTCCCGTTTTTATCGATAATAGTCAATTTCCCACCACTATGACCTCGAAGTTCTTTATCTAAAGCCTTTTCTAATCCGGCGCGGCCAATCTTGCTGTCACTGGACAATTCAGAATTTTTCTTGATATCATCAGCAGTAACATCGCCGATATAACCAATCAACTGAGCAGCAGCTTCACCCAAAGGATAAGAACGTCCTGTGATTTCTTGAACACTGGCGCCGGTTGGCAAAGCTGCAGTATCAGTAGTATCAGTGCCTAAAATTTTTAAAGGGACAAAATAATCCGGCTGTACCCATGTTTGATTTAGGGCCTGGTTGATCGTGTCCTCTGTCAAATCATATTTTTCTGCAATGGTTTTGATGTTCTGACTCTTCTCATCACCGGATCCTAATTGACTTGGAACTACACCTAACTGTTCAAGCGACGCATTTTCTGCCAGCTTCGCTCCATTGCGGTCCCAAATTTCTCCCCTGGTTGCCGTTTCAACAGAAATATCAACCTTATCTTTGCCGGCCATTTTAGGAAAAATCAATGCGGGTTCCCATTCAATTTTCGCCGATTTCCCCTCCTCTTTTAAGATTCCGGTGTATTTTAAATTTTTCAACTCACCTAAAGAAGTCGTCATCGTCAAGGTGTAGCTGAAGGTATACTCCTTTCTATTCTTTTTTTTTACTTTGATATTTTTTATCGAAAGCTTGGAAACGCCAATGCCGCCAAAAATATTTTGATACTTTGCCGCGATTTCTTTACTGCTGTAAACGCTTTTCTTCTTCACATCTTTTGTCAGCAAATCCGGCAGCTTGTCAAACTTTTCTTTTTTTAAAATCTCAGTAAACGAAGTGACTGCCGCTTCATTTCGCTTTTTTTCTTGATTTTTCTGAATAAAATAAAACCCAACCGCAATGACCGCCAAAACCATGAGCACACCAATTACAATAAAAAACCATTTATTTTTAGCTTTCGGCTTTGATCTTCTCCCCATGCGATCCCTCTTTTCCATATAATACACTTCATTTTTTTATCCCCATCTTACAGTAGTATAGACCCTTCTCAATAGGTGAACAAAACATAAGAAAATTTTCATTTCAGAAATTCTTCGCCAATGTAATAATGCTCTTCCATAAATTAAAAAATGACATTTTTCCTGTAAATGAATATTTGCTTTCTTTGTGTAAAAAACTGTTTTCTACTTGAATTTTATAACAAAATAAAAATTTTACAAGGTAAAAATGACAAGAAGAAAAAACAAACTCACTTTTTTATTCGATCCAACAGAAATTTTTGAAAAGATAAATTACTCTACTTTATTATTAGAATAGAATTCCCGGCTTTTAAAGTCATTTATAAGAATAGGGTTGCTTATCAATCACCAATTTCTTAAAATAGGATCTTTTCTATAGAACTTTCAATTTCCTGATGATGAATAATTTGTGTATTTTTTACTTAATGAATCAACGTAAGTGCAAAATAAAAAAACCAGAAGCGCCTGAAGGGCTGCATTAGAGGTTTTCATTCATTAATCTTTTTATTGAACACACCAATCTGATTTTCCATATCCATTCCATAAGAAATCCTTATGCTGACTTATTTCCAAAAGGTGTTATTGCCTGATTTAAAATCTAAACAAAATACTCAACAAACAATAAGTTAATGCATTTTTTTAAACAGAGAGAACTTAGTTACCCGATAATCATAATAAATTTTTGAAAATGCAAACAACTGACCGGAGATCAGGTAAGAATCATCCTGGACAACTATGCTTGGGCTGCCACTATGTACACCAAAGAATTGAACCGGCAAACCGGAAATCAATTCACAATCAATGATCGAATCGATAAAACCAACTTGAAATTCCGGCGTTTTTTCTATGTAGGCAAACAGCGATCCGTACAAGGCTTCCTCCGGGATTTCCCCGACCACCGACTTCAGATAGTATGAATGTTCCACCAAAAATGGCACATCATCCAAAGTACGCTGACGAATCACAGAAATGAGTTTTGCATCTGCCGGCAGCTGATTAGAATCAGGCAAGAACTCGGCTTGCGAAACGGGAACAATTCTCTGGCTGGTTGACACAGTTTTGACCGTTTTTCCCTGACGCGCAAATTCTTCAGTCAGACCAACATTATTTTGCAGCGAAATTGCCCCTCTATTATGATGTGACCGAGCAAAAGTTCCGATCCCGTGAACTTGACGAATATATCCTAGATTACTCAAATGTTCCAGCACCTGCCTCAGTGTATAACGGGTAACATGATATAACCTCATCATGACCTGTTCACTAGGCAGCTTGCCATCGTCATCTTGAATGGCACCGGCCTGAATGTCTTTTATAAGCTTATTACTCAAAGATTTGATATCGTGTATATTTTCTTGTTGAACCAATGTAATTTTCCTTTCTCAACTGATTATTTCTCCAGGCACTGCTAGGATATCAGAATCCTAGCAGGACTCAGGAGAATTATACCATTTCTGTTAGATGATAGACTAAGAACTTTACTCCAAAAAACTGTCAAGAGGCAAAAACAACCCGCTTAAACTATGCGGCTTCAACCGCGCCTTTTTCTTGTTCAGTACGATGCAGTTTAGCATCATAGACCTTAACAAACGGAAACCAGATCAGGAAGGCTACAAAAGCACAGATGAAGGCCAACACGATCGCCCGCCAGTCACCGCCGGAACCAATAAAGCCGGACAAACCTAGCGGAGTCGGCCATGCAGGCTGAGCAATCATCGGATGGACCAAACGTAAGGCAATAGCGAAGTACGCGACTGTCATAGAAGCCATCGGTGCCAAAAAGAAGGGTATCGCCGTATACGGATTGTAAACTACCGGCATCCCGAACAGAATCGGTTCGTTGATATTAAAAAATGCTGGAACGATCGAAGCTTTGCCTAAAGCGTTGAGTTGCGCGGATCTGGCAAAAAAAGCAATGAAAATAACCATGCCCAGTGTCGCGCCAGAGCCGCCGATAGTAACAAAGCAGTTGTTAAATTCACCGGCAAATGGAATATTAGCGCCTTGCTGATTCAGCTGCATGTTGGACAAAACAATCGGAGTCAGAAATGAGGTCACGATGGTCGCGCCATGAATTCCGACCAGCCACAGAGCATGCATGATGAAGTAAACGACCAGCAGTCCAACCCAGGAACTCGCTAAGTTGGTCACGAATCCAAATGGAATTGCGACAATCTTATAAATATCGGTATTGAACGCCATCAGAATCCCATTGATCACAATAACCGTTAATGCAACCGCTGCTGTAGGGATCAACGCGGTAAATGAACGAGCAACCCCTGTTGGAACAGTATCCGGCATTTTCACAATAATATTTTTTTTAACGAACCAGGCATAAATTTTAACCGCAATAATCGACATAATAATCGCCGTAAAGATTCCGGTAGTCCCCAACCGCGTCACACCGCCAGAAATTCCGTAACCGTCAATAATTTTTGTATCTTTGGTGATTTGTGTAACTAGAGTGGCAGTTCCACCTTTGAAAACTAATTGCGGAATGCACATAAAAAAAGCCATCATGGAAAGCAGCGCGCCGTTCAAGGGATTGATATCAATATTCTCTTCTTGCGCTTGGATCCGCGTATATTCATACCCAAAGACCAAACAGAAATATAAAGCCAGAATTCCCATGGTCGCACCATTAGCTAACATGTAGAGATTAGTTATTTTGCTGAATGAAACATCCCAAATCCCTTGCAAAGCAGGAAAACTTTGTGGCAGGACGCTGACAACAAGGAACATCGAACCAACAATTGTGAACGGAATTGAGGCCATTCCAGCGGCCATAACTCCACGAACGATTCGAAATTGAGCCAATTTCCCCATTGGCCCCATCAGATGATCATTCAAAAATTTAAACATTTTATTATTGCTTGAATCCATTTATTATCTCCTCGTTTCAAGTTACTCAATACTGTGCGCAAACGTCTGAATTAGTTTTAAGTAGCGGTCACGGTTAGTTTCAATCAACCGGATCCGTACTTGAATATAAAAACAAAGCCCCAAACCAGTCAATAAGACCGCGATCATCATCGATTGGCCTTTTTCCGCGAAAAATGGAAATAAAATCGTCCCCTTTCCGGTAAACAACATGATTAACACGACAAAATTGGCGCACAACTGGATCCCGTAGCCGACTTTTGTAACTGGCAATCTATTATCACGCCGCCAATATTTACTGACTTGCTCAATGGCAATGATTGCTGTGTTGATCGTGAGAAATAGCGGGAGCCATTTTGTTTTTCCCGGAGTCTCCAGCATCAGTACGAACCAGTATAAATTCGCAAAGAAGAATGCCGCGGTC
>JAATEZ010000179.1 GCA_015655485.1 Lactobacillales bacterium
ACGATCAAAACATCAGCCATTCCAATAACTCCCTTCCAATAAAACCTTAGTGTTTTTTCATTCCAAGAACTAATTCTCAGCGATACCATTGGCAAAACCGATGACGATCGGGATAAAAACCCTATTGTCGTAATAATGATCGCTGATTTTTGCACAAAGTTTAGGGCTTTAAACTTTTTGTAAAACTCAAAAAACAAAAAATGACACCTAAAAAAGCAAAAAAATTACAAAATACGTAGATAGTGTTCACCCTAATATAATGCCTTATTTCCTATGTTTTTACATCACTTCATGCGCTAAAATTATTTCTAAAATTTTATTCCCTGATGGTCCACTTCTGTAAATAAAAAACTGCAGAGTAAATGGGCAGCAGTTTGGGGGTCATCATAATCCAAGTCAAAAAGATCTCCTATCCGGTTTAGGCGATAATGCAATGTGTTCCGATGGATCGAAAGACGTGTAGCAGCCAGATCACGATCATGGATACACAAACTGTAAATCTGCAGAGTTTTGAAGTAATCCGTTTTATTTTCTTGATCATAACGGTCTATTTTCTTTAGGACCGGATGAACATAAACTTCAGATACGTCTATCTTAGCAAGACTATGAAACATCTGCAAAGGAACATACTCCTGGTAAGTACCGAGAGCAGCCTTTTTTTTTGAACTGTTCGTCAGTTGAGCGGTCAGCAGCGCTTGGCGGTACCTGATATGCAGTTCATGCAAATCAGAAAAGCAGTCACAACAGCCGCTGACCAATTCATGAGCATAAAAAAAATCAGTGATTTTTTTAATAAAAGGGTCACCGGTCACATCGCTTTGAGTTGAGTCTAACCCGCCAATCAATGTCACAATACAATTTTCATGCAAAACAAACGCAAAGTTTTGATACCAATTTGCCAATTCTGTGATCACAAAACTGGCAAACGCATGCTGCGAAGCTTTTTTTCCAATCGGAGTTACCAGAAGAACATAGTTGGATAAAAATTTTTTATGCAGTTGATCGATTGCCAGTAATTGCAGTGAAGGAGAGACAGCGGGATCAAGCAGATCCTCCAAGTAGCGTGAAAAAGACTGACCGCCATACTCATTTTTATTCTTGATCAGCCCAATATTCAACGTATCAATAAATATTTGAGCAATTTCTAAATCGTCTTCTGCGAGCGGTTTATCCATCAAAAAAATCGCAACATGTCCTAACACTTGATCAGAAGCAGCGACTTCTCCAAAAATCCGCGGAGCATCTTTTACGACTCCCCAATTTGCATAAAATGGCTCATAAGTATTTACTTGATCATTTAAGAAAAAATGCTGATATTCCCAAATCGTTTCAATTGATAAAGTTTTTTTCTCGTATAATGTATCCCAAATATAATTTCCAATTGGTTCCTCCGGACTTTGACAAATCAAACGATAATTTTCGTCTGTAAATAAAACCGGTTTGTTAAAAATCAAATTGGCTGTTTGGACGATATTTTTTACGCCGCCTTTTAATAAGGCCTGGTAAAACAAAGCATAAATGTCATTTAACCGCTTGGGATCTTTGGCTTTTTCCAATTACTCAACACCTCCTGTCATTTTGCACAAGTGTAAAGCTTAACTTTTTCAATAAAGACTATCCTCTATTCATGAAACCGCTTATAATCAACCATATAGTAACAAATCTGTAAAACATTTTCAATAAACATCGGCAAATATATTCTTAGTTTGCTCAAAAAATCACTAGAGGAGGTCCTTTTTCATGAGTTTCGAAGCTACTTTTACCCCTATGCACATTGGAAAAATGCTTGTAAAAAACAGATTGGTCGTCCCGGCAATGGATTCCCACATGCCCGAGGAAAATGGTTTGGTAGGACAAAAAGCGATAGACTACTATAGTGCACGTGCGCGCGGAGGGTTCGGTATGGTTATTGTAGAAATCGCCGCTGTCCAAAGATGCGGGATCGGCATGCCTAATGAAATCAACATTTACAATGACGAGTGTATTCCAGGATTGACCGCGCTGACAAATAGTATGAAGCATTATGGTGCCCGCACGGTGATCCAACTGCATCACGCCGGACGCGAAACAGTGGCGGCCATGGCAGGTCAGCAACCGGTAGCGCCCTCAAGTGTTCCTTGTCCGGTAGATCGTGAAACACCAAAAGAATTATCAACCAAAGAAGTTTATGAACTGATCCAGGCTTACATCGACGCAAGTGTCCGGGCCCAAAAAGCCGGCTTTGATGCCGTAGAAGTTCATGCTGCTCATGGGTATATGGGCGGGCAGTTTCTAAGTCCGCGTTCGAATAAACGTATCGACGAATTTGGCGGCAGCATTGAGGGACGAGCTTATTTTTTGAAGTTGATCGTTGAGGGAATAAAAGCTGCTTGCGGACAAGACTATCCAGTTATTGTACGTATCAGTACCGATGAAATGCGCATCGGGGGCATCCAGTCCAGTGAATCGCTCGTACATGCCCAATTACTTGAATCCTATGGCTATGATGCCCTTCACTTGTCCGCCGGCACCTATGGCACCTGGGACACGATCGTCGCTCCTCCAGATACTCAGCCTGCCTGGAATCTTTCTGCAACCAAACAAATAAAAGCCGCCGTCGATATCCCTGTCATCACGGTTGGCCGCTATACCGATCCGCAAATCATTGATTTAGCTATTTCGCGGGAAGAGACTGATTTCATTGCTTTAGGCAGACAATCGATCGCTGATCCGGATTTTCCAAATAAAATGTTCTCAGACCAAATAAAAGAAATCGTCCCCTGCATCAGCTGTACTCAACGCTGCATGAGTTTCAATGATCCCACAACTTTACAAAAAGGAGACTATGGTGTCTCTTGTATGCTGAATCCTATGAGCAATGATCGGCCGGATGTCAGACTGGTTCTAACAAATAAGCCAAAGAAGGTCATGGTCATTGGTGCCGGTCCGGCCGGATTAGAAGCTGCCTGGATCGCGGCTAAAAAAGGTCATAATGTTGCCCTGTATGAAAAAGAACCTAAGTCAAGAGCCGGAGGACAATTTTTGATTGCCGCTTATCCGCCATTTAAACAGGATTTGACCCGGCCGATCCAGTATTATTTATTCATGTGCGAAAAATATGGCGTAAAAATGTATTTTGACCAGGAAGTTGATCCGGCCCTCATTGCACAAAAAAAACCTGACGTTGTCATTGTTGCTACTGGAGCAGCTCCATTAAAACCAAATATTCCCGGGATCGATGGAGAAAAGATAAAACAGGCCAATAACGTATTGCTGGGCGAACCGGTCAGCGGCAATATCTTAGTGATCGGCGGAGGCTTGGTAGGAGTCGAAACCGCTGAATACTGTACGGATTATTGCGATAAAGTAACGGTGATCGAGATGCAGTCTGATATCGCTGCAGAAATGTATATGACTGTCCGAGACAGCCTGCTGAGGCGTTTTAAGAAGGAACAAATCGAAGTCCATACCAACACTAAAGTAATAAAATTTCTTGATGACGGCATCATTTGTGAACAAAATGGAGTGCAGCAAATCATGAAAGGCTATGATTCGATCATTCTTGCTATGGGAGCAAAAGCAAACAATCCATTTGAGCAATTAGATGATCTTGCGGCAGAAGTTCATATTATCGGTGATGCTAAAAAAGCCCGTTCGGCGGTGGAAGCCATTTATGAGGGATTTAGAGTCGCACAAAAAATTTGATTCATAAGAAAGTATTTAAAAAAAAGGAGGCGCGTCCATGACACTTTTAGAACAATATATAGCCGCCTTAAATTCCGGCGATGAAAATGAAGTAGCGAACCTATTCGCCGATGAAGCTTCCTTCGATGATGGCGGAGCAAGAACATTCGGGTTTGATGATCTGAAAGCCAACGGTAAAGAAAATATCCGCAGTGCCTTTGCCGAAGTATTCAAAGCCAATACAGTCCAAGCAACACTAATAAAACTGAATCCCGCTTCCATGGAATATGACGTTCAGCTCGGTGATTTTTTTATCCCCTGCATCGGCACCGCAACTATATCAAATAACCTTATTTTAGAATACATCGTCAGACCCAGGTAATCAGAAAAGCGGAACAAGCCCGTTTGGCTCGCAAGCAAAATAGGAAAGTAAGAGGGAAGCGCTTCTTGGACTATTTTCGAAAAAAGCTGCTTTGTGAGCTGAAATAAAAAATTCAAAAAATACAACCGGTACACATTTTTTTACCACTATAAAAGCAAAAGCTTGAAACCCTTTGTATATAAGGCTGTTCAAGCTTTTTGTCTTTTCCGACTATTAAAAACAGAACTGAATATTTATCTTTTTCGTATCGAGCTGGGTAAGCAGCCATATCTTGATGAAAATATTTTCGTAAAATAGTAAGTATTGCTGTACCCGACATTCTCAGATATTTCTTCAATCGTTTTATCCGTATTGATGATCAGTAAGTATGCTTGATTCAGCCGAATCTCATGAACGATCTCAACAAACGTTTTATTCAACTGTTTTTTTAATAATTTTGATAAATAACTAGAGCTGAAATGAAA
>JAATEZ010000296.1 GCA_015655485.1 Lactobacillales bacterium
GCCACGAACCAACAGATTCATGGCGATAGTGGATTTGTAATGAAGGAGCAGTGGGCGGAGAAAATCCTCTGCTTCGTTTGACGTATAGACATTGCCCGGCCGTAATTTGGCATCAAGGAGCAGTCTTGTCAACCCGTCGAAAGCTACTAGCGGATGATAACCAGTTGCCCCGTTAATTGTCCGAATTTTGTTGCTATTAAAATCAAATCAGCTGGTTCGGCAACTTCTTCTGGTGTTTCGTAGTTGAAATCAAAAGGTTGATTATTTAAAAATAAGGGTTCTTTCAAATAACGTTTTTTTCGTTTTGCATCAGCAAGAATGGTAAACTTGATTCTTGGATTTTTTTGAAGTAAGCTGGCATACATGCTGACAATCGCTCCTAGGCCAATTAGACGTACAACTTTCATTTTTTTCATACTCCTTCATAATCCTTATTATTTTTCACTGGTTTTTATGGTCTTAATATTATCATTATTCCAACCGCAACGGTAATCTTTATTTTATTATCTGAATTATTTTGAAGAGAAGATTGTTTTTTAACCTTTTTGCTGTTTCCGGATCGTCCCATTTGTTCAATATTAGATTATTTTTATTTATACAGCAGTCCTTCTCATCAGTTCTTTTACGATTCTTTTTGGAACTTCGATCCAACGTGTGTTCGCATTTAAGACTGATTAATGGTGCAGCCCCATTATTTCGTTTTAGTTGACCTAAGTCAAATGATTTTTTTTTCAAGGAAAAAGAGCAAATATCGGTGAGACCTATCATGTTTGAGCAGATTTTCTAATTACTCATTGTAAGAAATCTATGGTATCATAGGGACGTCATCTTTTAGAAGAATCCAATAAGTCAATTGCTTAAAAAAATGAAAAAGCGGGGAATGAAAAATGAAAAAGAAAAGTCTTTTGCAAGGACTGGCGGTTTTAGCTGTTACTATTGGACTGGCTGCTTGCAGTTCTGGAAATTCAAGCGATAAAAGTTCTGATAGCAGTACTCCATCTGAACAGACCCTTTATCAGAAAATCAAAAAATCAGGAGTCATAAAAATTGGCACAGAAGGAACTTATTCACCCTATTCTTATCATAATGATCAAGACAAGCTTGTCGGCTATGATGTTGAGATAGCAAAAGCTGTAGCGAAAAAACTGGGAGTAAAAGCAGAGTTTGTTGAGGCGCCATGGGATTCAATGCTGGCGGCTTTTGACGCAGGAAAATCAGATGTTGTGTTTAATCAAGTAGGGATCACAGATGAACGGAAAGAAAAATATTCTTTTTCTGATCCGTATACGGTCTCGCATGCGGTTTTGATCACCAATGAAGATAATAAGGATATTAAATCTTTTGAAGATTTAAAAGGGAAAAATAGTGCTCAGTCTTTGACTAGTAATTACGCGACGATCGCAGAGTCCTACGGGGCAACGATCGTTAGTACGGATGGATTTAGTAAATCGGTTGAATTAGTGATCAGCAATCGGGCCGATGCAACTTTGAATGATGATGTAACTTTTTATGATTATAAAAAACAGAAGCCGGATGCGCCCATCAAGATAGTTGCCACAAGTGATGAGGCAAGTCAAAACGCTGCTCTTGTAAAAAAGGGGAATGATGATTTAGTTGATGCGATCAATAAAGCTCTAAAGGAGTTAAAGGACGAGGGGAAAATCAAAGAGATCTCTGAAAAATATTTTGATAAAGATATATCCGAGTAAGAAGCTTTGAATAAATCAAGGTCTCTAAAATAAGCTTTTGGCATTTCAATCAAGAAAAAAGAGGATGCGCTGATTTCCTCTTTTTTTCTTGATCCTATTGTTATTTTAATTAGAAATTTTAGTATATGTTCTTTTGAGAACTTACTTAATAGAGGATGAAGCCTCTATTTTTTATAAATATTATGAAAAGGAAGTCGATATCATTGGAACGGATAATAACCCTTCTTCAAAGTTCTTTTTGGCCGATTTTTATGGCTGGTATAAAAGTCACTATTCCTCTTACGTTGATCTCATTTGCACTTGGTTTGATCCTCGCAGTCTTTACTGCCTTGATTCGTTTGTCTAATTTACACTTTTTGAAAATTATTTTTGCTGGCTATGTCTGGATTTTTCGTGGGACGCCATTATTAGTCCAGTTATTTATTGTTTTCTTTGGATTAGCTCAGGTAGGAATCGAGTTTAATACTTGGATGGCTGCGATCATTACTTTTTCACTAAATACCGGTGCTTATTGTTCTGAGTCAGTTCGGGCGGCGATATTATCGATTCCTAAAGGTCAATGGGAAGCTGCTCAATCAATTGGAATGAGCAATAGTATGATTTTAAGAAGGATCATTGCCCCGCAAGCGGCACGGATTTGTCTGCCGCCTCTTTCCAATTCATTTATCGGTTTAGTAAAAGACACTTCTCTTGCTTCAAATATCACAATGGTTGAAATGTTTATGGTCAGCCAGCGGATCGCTGCCAGAACTTATGAAATTCTTTGGATCTACATTCTGGTGGCCTTTGTTTATTTGATTTTCTGTACAGTTCTGACTTTTTTGCAGCAGCGTTTAGAAAAAGCCACTTCTCAATTCGTTTAAGAAAGGTCGAGCCCTATGTCTATTATTTTAGAAAATATCACTAAAAGCTTTAATGAACATATTGTTTTAAACAACATCAATTTGGCGATCGCGGATGAACAAACAACGGTCATTGTTGGACCTTCTGGTTCTGGCAAATCAACCCTGTTAAGGTGTATCAATCTTTTAGAAATCCCAGATTCGGGAAGTTTAACGATTGAAGCAGATGTTATTCGTTTTAATAAGAAACTATCCAATAAAGAGTTGCTGCAGTTTCGTCGCAAAACAGGAATGGTTTTTCAAGGTTTTCATCTTTTTCCGCATTTAACAGTTCTTGAAAATGTAACGGAAGGACCCATTTATGTTTTAAAGCAAGACAAAGAAGTCGCCAAACAGAATGGTCAGCAGTTGTTGGCTAAGGTCGGTCTTACCAATAAAGAAAATCAATATCCTAATAAGCTTTCTGGGGGTCAACAGCAAAGAGTGGCTATTGCAAGAGCATTGGCTATGGACCCGTATTTTTTATTATTTGATGAACCCACGAGTGCGTTAGATCCGGAACTGGAAGAAGAGGTCTTGCGCGTGATCGCAGGATTAGCTAGAGAAGGCAAGTCGCAGATCATCGTAACGCATAATATGTTATTTGCTAAAGCGGTCGCTGATCGTATTTTATTTTTGGAAGAGGGCACTATTTTGTTTGATGGAACGCCGCAAGCATTTTTTGACAGTGATTCCAAACGGATCCATAATTTTATTTCAGCAATGACTTTTAACGAAGAAAATTTATAGATAAAGACCAGAGATTACTTCAAAAGTCTTAAAATTCCGTGCGATTATTTTTACACAGGTTGATTTCATAGGTTTTTTAGGTTTCTGTTTTTGGAATCAGTCTCTTAAAAATCGCATAAACGGCGACTAAAATCTTTTTCTATTGCTCCAAGCCTAAGGTGCCTCATTCAGCTTTTCTGTGTCCAGCTTCATGAGGCAGGCTTTTTCGGCAATAGCACAAGAAAGAATTCGCGAAAAAAAGCATCGCTATAATTTTTCTTTTTCTATTGCTCC
>JAATEZ010000452.1 GCA_015655485.1 Lactobacillales bacterium
AGATGGCTGAAAAGATGAATGCCGGATCCCCAATCATTTCCGACTATCCCTTCAGTCAGAAGCAAAAGCCGCAGCTTGAGCAGTTGTCGCAAAAATATGCGTATCAGGTGATCACTATTCGTTTGACCGCCGACCTGGATGTGCTGTTTGAAAGGCAAAAATTCAGAGATCTTGATCCGACGCGCCATTTAAGTCATATCGTTACCTGCTATAAAGAAGGCGATGAATTAGCCGACAGAAGCCGGGCCGATAATTTATTATCTTATGAAGAATTTATTAAACGCTGCACGACACGCGGCTATGAAAAGTTCTCTTTAGGAAAACTTATTCAAATCGATGCGACTGATTATGCTAAAGTCGACTATGCACAGATAATCAGTGAGATGAAAAAAATGATCCAATAGAATAGCTGTCATTTTTTTAAGTTTAGGGGGAACAATCCGAAAATCTTTTTTAGCCAAAATCATAAAGCTGCAAATTTGAAAATCCCATGAAATCATCATTTATTAAAAGGATTTCACGGGATTCTTTTATGTTTTTATACTTTTAGGTCTGTCTCTTGATTCTTAGAAAGTATTCGACGTTATACAGTTTTATTCTGATTTTTGTCTAACAATTTTTGAACAGTAAAGAGGGTCAAAGCGGCTACCATTAAGCCGCAGCCTAAGCCAAGGACTTGAAATTTGTTTTTAATTGGAACAATCCATTGTAGCTGAGAAACCAAGCCGACTAATAAGCCAATCAGGAAGATAATAAACGGCAACCATTTGCGTATAAATTTCATACGGCCAGTTTCCTGATCATTTTTTAGTGTACGGTACTTCTCTTTAGTAATTAATAGAATTAAACTGTTGATCAGTATGATCATAACTATGAATATCAATACATAATCGCTCATTTGAAACATTTTCACTTTAAATAAATTCAATAAAACTAAAATCAGCAATAATAAATTGATCATATAGCTGGCTGTAAAAATAAGACGGTTCTCTTTAAGCTCTGTTTTTCTTTTGATTTCTTCTACCATTCCGGTATCCCCCTTTAATAAATTGTCCAGAGAAATTTGATAAAAGTCGCTTAATAAAATCAGACTTTCAATGTCAGGATAACTTCTGCCGGTCTCCCAGCTGGAGATGGTCTGTCTGGATACGTGAATTTGACTCGCCACCATTTCCTGAGTTAATTTTAATTCCGTTCTTTTCTTCTTCATTTGTTCGCCGACTTTCATCTCAATCGCTCCTTGTTTTTACTATAAAGGGAATAGATGAATCATACCAGATAAGGATCGTTGCATGCCACTTTTTTCATGCTGATTATCTAAGCAATGCTGTGGTATCAGCTTTATTAGTGCTTTTTTAATTAAATACAAACAAAGCTCTTTTTTTTTATCAAAAATCCTGTTAATCTTGAGATGAGAGGAAGGGATCGAATGATACGTGTAACGAACAAAAAATATGAAACCATGATCAAAACAGCGATCGTCATTTTTGCCGGAATCACATCGGCTATTGCTTTAAATGGTTTTTTGACTCCGGCAAATGTTTTTGCTTCTGGAATAACCGGGATCGCTCAACTATTATCTTCTTTTTTATATAATTCTTTTAGAATAACCATAGACACCGGGATTTTTATCTTCCTATTTAATATACCGGTCGCTGTTCTTGGCGTGAAGAAATTAGGCAAAGAAGCAACTTTTTATAGTATCTTAACGGTTATTTCAGTTTCGATTTTTACTGTTATTCTGCCAGTAGCTCCAATTAGCGACAATCCTTTGATGAATGCGATCATTGGCGGGGTTTTGATTGGTATTGGCGGCGGTTTGGCACTTAAATTCGGATTTTCAGCAGGCGGAATCGATATTCTTTCTTTGATCGTCGCGAAAACAACTGGGCGTTCTGTAGGAACTTTGTCATTTGCCATGAACTTCGTTGTCATAATTATTGCCGGTCTCATGTTCGATTGGGAAAGTGCCTTGTATACGATTATTTCCATTTTTTGTATGACTCAGGTTTTTGATGCTTTACATACCCGTTATCAAAAGATCACTGCCATGATCATCACTAATCATTCTGAATCTGTTTTAAAATCTATCGAGGATACATTGGTTCGTGGAATGACACTGATTCCGATGGTAGGCGGGTATTCTAAAAAGGAAGGGACTATGGTTATGGTCGTTATTACACGATATGAACTTTATGACTTAGAGCAGGCGGTGGTTTCTGTTGATCCCAATGCATTTATCAATATCGTTCCCACGCAATCAGTGATCGGACAATTCTGGAATGAAGATCAGCAAAAAGATATGCGAAATAAAGCTTTATGATTTTTCAGAAATAATTTTATTTTCTTTCATAACTAGGGTGTTAAAAAAAGCGGATGTATGCTATGATTTTCTAAAATAAATGAAGGATGTAGAGATTATGATGCCAATTTTATTCGGGACTTCAAAAATGAATGAAAAAACACATCTGGAGATCGGCGGATGTGATACGACAGTTTTAGCAGAAAAATACGGAACACCTTTATATGTTTATGATGTTGCCTGCATTCGTTCTCAGGCTCGGGGATTTAAGGAGACTTTTAACCAATTGGAATTAGAAAGCAAGGTAACCTATGCCAGCAAGGCTTTCACTTGTATTGCTATGTATCAATTGATTCAAGAAGAGGGTCTGTGCTGTGATGTCGTTTCTGGGGGGGAACTCTTCACTGCTTTAAAAGCGGGTATCTCAGCCAGCGATATAGCTTTCCATGGTAATAATAAAACTTACGCGGAACTGAAGATGGCCATCGATGCCAAAATTGGTACGATCATGATCGACAACTTTCATGAGATCGAATTATTAAGCTCTATTTTAGAAGAACAGGATCAAAAACAGGCAGTTATGCTGCGTCTGGCACCGGGAGTTGACGCGTATACTCACAAATTTATTCTGACGGGTCAGGAAGATTCGAAGTTTGGTTTTGATATCAAAAGCGGACAAGCGGAAGAAGCTTTAAAAAAGGTTTTGGCTGATCCTCATTTTGACTTGATCGGTCTTCATTGTCATATCGGTTCGCAAATTTTTGATACGGAAGGCTTTAAGATCGCGACTGAAAAAATGATGGCTGTCATGATGGATTGGAAAACGCGCTATGAGTTTGTAGCCAAGAGTTTGAATCTTGGCGGCGGTTTTGGTGTGAAGTATACTCAGGAAGATGATCCTCTTGAACCGACGGCTTATGTTAAAGAAATCGCGACCATCGTAAAAGCTACTTGTCATAAAGAAAATTACCCCATTCCCTCGATTTGGATCGAGCCGGGGCGGTCTATCGTGGCAGAAGCCGGAACTACTTTATATACTGTCGGATCAAAAAAAGAGATTCCAGGGATCAGGACCTATGTTTCTGTTGATGGCGGTATGGGAGAGAATATTCGCACCGCTCTCTATGATGCCAAATATGAAGCTTTTCCAGCTGATCAAAGCGGTGATATGAAAGAAGAAGAACTAGTTTCTATTACCGGAAAGTATTGTGAGTCGGGAGATATGCTGATCCATGATATCAAATTGCCAAAACTTGAAGCAGGCGATATTTTAGCAATGACAAGCACCGGAGCATACGGTTATTCGATGGCTAGTAATTATAACCGCAATCCGCGGCCAGCCGTAGTATTTGCAGAAAACGGAGAAAGCCGATTAGTCATCAAAAGAGAAACTTATGAAGATTTGACCCATTTAGACCTTCCCTTGAAATAAGAAAAGCTTCATGAGGCGGTCAGGTCTTGAGCAAAATAGGAAATTTGAACAAAGATGCTTTTTATCTTTGCAAAAATTTATCTTTTTGCCGATAGACCTGCCTCATGAAGCCGGACATAAGAAAAGCTGAATGAGGTATATCTGACCTTGAGCCATAGGAAAAGAATACAGCAAAAAGGCTGACCCATCGAAAAATCACTCGATAGTTAGCCTTTTTTCCTTTTAAATCCGATTGACCCCTTCTACAACAGCCGCTTGTGCTACTGCCTTAGAAACTACTTCAACGACATCCGGATGAAAGACGGAAGGAATAATATAATCAGAAGAAAGCTCTTCTTCTGAAATGATGGAAGCGATCCCCTTAGCAGCCGCCAATTTCATATTTTCCGTAATTTGTCGAGCCCGAATCAAAAATGCTCCCTTAAAAATTCCCGGGAAAGCCAATACATTATTGATCTGATTTGGATAATCTGAACGTCCTGTTCCAACGATCAGGGCTCCCGCTTTTTTGGCCAGATCATATTGAATTTCCGGTTCTGGATTAGCCATCGCAAAAACGATGGCTTTGGAAGCCATCGAAGCCACCATTTTCTCGGACACGATCCCGGCAGCTGAGACACCAATGAAGACATCCGCACCGACAAAGGCCTCTTCTAACGAAAACTCCAGTTGTTCCGGATCAGTTAGTTCGGCGATCTCGATCGCTAATAAACCCGATTCCTTCGCCTTCTTTTTAGTTACGATCCCATTGATATCAAAAGCATAGATCTTTTTGACCCCGAAATTCGCCAGCATTTTTATAATCGAACTGCCGGCAGCTCCAGTTCCAGAAACGACGATCTTGATCTCTTCCGGCTTTTTTTTAACTACTTTTAACGCATTGATCAATGCAGCGATCACCACAATAGCGGTACCGTGCTGATCATCGTGAAAAACCGGGATATCCAGATCGGCGATAAGGGCCCGCTCAATATCGACACACCTCGGCGCTGAAATATCCTCCAAATTGATTCCGCCAAAACCAGGAGCCAGCGCTTTGACTATTTGAATGATCTCTTTAGGATCTTTTGTATCCAAACAGATAGGGACTGCATCGATTCCCGCAAATTCTTTAAATAAGACGGCTTTTCCCTCCATTACCGGCAGGGAAGCCTCCGGGCCGATATCGCCCAGACCTAAAACAGCCGTTCCATCAGTGACCACAGCGACTGCATTTCCTTTCCAAGTGTATTTATAGGCCAGATCTTTCTCCTCAGCTATTTTTCGACAGGGTTCAGCGACTCCTGGAGTATAAGCTAAAGACAGATCCTCTTTGGATGAAACAGAGGCTTTTGAGCTGACCGCTATTTTTCCACGCCATAATTTATGTGCTGCCAATGCTTGTTGATAAATATCTGTCATTTTTTTTCATACTTCCTTCCTTTTAGTCTGATTCACCAACCATTTTTTCAGGCTGTACCCACAAATCATATTCTTCTGGCGTAACATAGCCAAGCGCTGCCGCTGTTTCTTTGAGGGTCGTTCCCTTTTCAAAGGCTGTTTTAGCAATTTTTGCTCCTTTGTCATAACCAATATGTGAATTAAGAGCTGTGACCAGCATCAGTGATCGATCCAGATATTGCTGCATTTTGTCTTGGTTTGCCACTAAACCGGCCACACAGTTTTTGCGGAAGGATTCTAATCCATCGCTCAATAATTGGATCGATTGGATCAAATTATAAGCAATAACAGGCATATAAACATTTAATTCAAAATTCCCTTGAGAAGCGGCGATACCGATCGTGGTATCATTGCCCATCACTTGGATCGCGATCATCGTTAAAGCCTCACATTGAGTCGGATTGACTTTTCCCGGCATGATCGAGCTTCCGGGTTCATTGGCCGGGATCGTGATTTCACCAAGTCCGCTGCGGGGTCCGCTAGCCATCCAGCGTATATCATTCGCTGCTTTCATACTGTTGGCGGCCAATGCTTTTAATGCTCCATGAACATAGACCACCGCATCTTTACTTGCAAGTCCATGAAACTTATTCGTTTCTTCAACAAAATCGACCTTCGTCCATTCATTTAAGCATCGGATCGCGGCCTCAGTATGATCTTTCGTCGTATTTAATCCTGTTCCTACCGCAGTTCCGCCGATCGGCAGACGTTTTAAAAAGACTAGACTTTGCTGCAGCATTTCATAACTTTGTTCAAAACCAGCCCGCCAGCCGCTGATCTCCTGACTGAAACTGATGGGCGTGGCATCCTGCAAATGAGTTCGACCTATTTTTAAAATTCCAGAGTTTTTTTCTTCCAATTCAGATAGTGTCTGGATCAACCGGTTTAGAACGGGAAACAATTCTTCCTGAATCATTTGGACCCCTGTCACATGGATCGCCGTTGGAAATACATCATTCGAGCTTTGCGAACGATTGACGTCATCATTGGGATGAACTTTTAAAGCGGGATCCTCCTGATTCGCCAGAAAAGCCAGCACTTCATTGACATTCATATTTGTTTGGGTTCCGCTGCCGGTCTGCCATACAACTAAGGGAAAATGTTCATCTACAAGTCCGGCAATCACTTTATCTGCTGCTTTTCCAATAGCTTCGGCTTTCTCTTGCGGAAGTTTGCCAGTAGACTCATTAGCCTTGGCAGCGGCTTTTTTCACTAAAGCGATCCCTTTGATCAGCGACAACGGCATTTTCTCGTGACCAATTTTGAAATTCTCATAGCTGCGCTCCGTCTGTGCTCCCCAAAATTTATCTGCCGGTACCTGGATCGTACCCATCGAATCTTTTTCCAATCGATAATCCAAACCTATCCCCTTCTTCGCAATTATTTACTCTTTCACTATACTGTATTTGATTTAACAATTTCAAGAGAATTATTAAAAAAAAGCAGACTCCAAAATGATTTATATTTTAAATCCCTCAACCATAAAAATTAATATCTTTTATCTCGCTAATTTTCAATGAATTATTTTGCTTTGATGCGCCCCTCTCTTTGCTGCTTCATTTCCTAAATACACCGCTGAAAGATTCTTTTAAAATCATAATAATATGTGATTTTCGTCGTAATATTTTTCATTAAGACTGGAACAGTTAGGATGAATGGTCCTCATCTAATAAATATAGAGAAATAAAATTTTGCAGAGAAAAATTCACAACAATAAATTAACCCAATTATTCTAAATGGAAACCCTATAAAAAAATAGGAGCTGATTCAGAAAGAAATTGCTGAATCAACTCTTATTTCTCAATAATTACTAAATTTTTAAAATCAAAATAACCTAAATCTCGGCAGGAAAAAGAATAATCCCCGTATATTTAAAAAAAGTTATTTATTATTTCTCCTATTTTTACAGCGATCCAACCAAGCGGTGTCGTTGCTCCGCTATTCAAACTGATTGTCTGATGAATTCCTTCCGCTAAATTTATATTAGACATCTGTGCTGCTTTTGTATAAGCTGCTGCCAGATCTGTACCAAAGTATAAAATACAAACAATCATTAAGGTTCCAGAAATCAACATTCTAAACATATCTTTCTTACAATAAGCCCCCATCATCGGCAATATAAAGATCAAAGAAGGCAAATCAACCAAGGGTAAAACTTTGTTTCCAGGCAAAACAACAGCTAGTAAAAGTGCGATTGGAATCAGCAGCAATCCCGTAGCCAATATGGCTGGGTCGCTAGAAATAAGAGCAACATCCATTCCGATATAAATTTCTCTGTTAGGAAATTTATTTTTCAATTTTTCCTCCACTGCTTTTCTGACAATATTTAATCCTTCCATCAAAATGTCCACCATTTTAGGTAATAAAACCATCGAAGCAGCAACATTTATTGACAAACTAAGCAGTTTAGGGACTGAAAAGCCGGCAAGCAGACCAATCAGTAAGCCCAGAATAAATCCAATTACTATCGGTTCGCCAAAAACACCAAATTTTTCATTGATTTTTTTAGGATTTAACTCAATTTTATTTATCCCTGGAATTTTATCAATGATCCAATTGGTGATAATTCCAAAAGGCACCCATGGAGCCGTATTCATATGTGGAAATGAAATTCCTTTTATACCAAACTCTTCTTGAATTTTAGGTGCGGTCCAATCAGCAATTTTTAATAATAAGATAAATAAAACTCCCATGATCACTAAGGACAGAATATAATTTTGGGTTGCCGCATAAATAACAGCTCCTACCAATAGAAAAATCCAATAATTAAAAATATCGATATCAACTGTTTTCGTTAGGTTTAATACAAAAAGTACTAAGTTGATAATCATGAACATAATAACACCAGCAATCATTATGCTGGAGCCCCAGCCAATAGTTGAAGAAACGGCCCATCCCGTGTCAATAACCGTTAAATCAACACCAAATCTTTCCACCATCTTATTTGTCGCAGGGCCCAAATTATCCAAAAGTAAATTAATCACCAGATTCAACCCGCTGAATCCGACTCCAATCAGTAAAGCTGCCTTAAAGGCATGACCGATTTTAACACCTACCAGAATAGCTACTATAAAAAAAATGACAGGCATTAAAACTGCTGAGCCCATATTTAAAATTGAATTGATAATTGACATTGTCGCTTCACCCCTAATTTTTCTTCAGAATAAGATTTACAGCCGATTTCCAACCGTTTATTAATTTCTGTCTTTTTTCATTACTAATATTGCTTTCAAAAATAGTATATTTAACTACATTTTCCATGTTGCGATTGTAAAGACCAGCTGCTATTCCTGCACTGTAAGCAACGCCAAAAGCGCTGAATTCTTCCATATTAGGTACAAGAACGTTTACATTACTGATATCACTTTGAAACTGCATCAAGTATTTATTATTCGTTACACCGCCATCGACTTTTAAAATCGTTGTTTTTTGACCAATATCATGATCGATACTGCTTAGTATGTCTTCTATTTGGTAGGCAATGCTGTCCAAAGCTGCTCTAACTATCTCAGCCTTACCAGTCGTTCTAGTCATGCCGCAAAGAATAGCTGCTGCTTGATCAATCCAGTAAGGTGCACCAAGCCCAGTAAAAGCCGGAACTAAATAAGTCACATCATTTGGAAATGCCTGACTGGCAAGAATCTCAGTTTCTTTAGAGCTTTCTATCAATTTGACATCTTCCAACAGCCATTTGATGACCGCGCCGGCATAATTGATATTTCCTTCAATGACGTAACTAGTTTGTCCTTCCATTTTCCAGGCAATCGAAGTTAATAGACCCACATCGTTTATTTTTAACTCAGTACCAATATTCATCATGACGGATGAACCAGTTCCGATCGTTGTTTTGACAGACCCTTTTTCCCAACATCCTTGACCAAACAACGCCGCCTGTGAATCGCCAAGCATCGTATGGATAGGAATTTTACGGTCAAAAATACCATCAAAATCAGTATAGCCAAATAAACTATTTGATTCACATAATTCTGGTAACGTGTTCATTGGTATGTTGAATATTTCACATAATTTTGAATCCCACTTTAATTTTTTTAAATTCAGCAGCTGTGTTCTTGAGGCATTCGAATAATCTGTTTTAAATGCTTCCCCATTAGTCAATCGAAAAAGTAACCAGCTGTCAATGGTTCCCAGACAGAGATCATTTTCGTCAGCCGCAATTTTTACATCGTTTACATTTCTGAGCATCCATAGAAATTTAGATGCTGAAAAATAAGGAGATAAATTCATCCCTGTAGTCTCTTTGACTAAATCACCATATCCTGCTACTCGCAAGTCTTCACACAGCTCTGAAGCCCGCGCGCACTGCCACACGATCGCTTCAGTAAAAGAATGCCCATCTTTGCGCGACCAAGCCGCAGCAGTCTCTCTTTGGTTAGAGATGCCGATGCTGACCACATTTTCTTTGGTGATTTTAGATTTTTCAAGTAATTCTGCCACAACAGCGATCACATTGCTATAGATCTCTTCAAGATCATGGCTCACCCAGCCTTTGTCATTGATCAGCTGATCATGATTTTTGGAACATTTATTCACAATGATGCCATTTTGATCAAACAAAATGGCTTTCGTACTCTGTGTACTTTGATCGATTCCTATAATATATTTACTCATGAAAGAATCTCCTAACTATTCAATATTTTTTTTATTTCATTAGCTATTTTTTCTCCGGTTAATCCATAGTAATCAAATACTTCCATCTGCTTACCGGAAATAGCTGGTTCGTCAGGAAAACCAAAAATTTTCAATTTTGCCTTGCCGCCCTGGGCCACACGCTCGCTGACAGCAGAACCCAAGCCCCCAAAAATACTATGCTCTTCAATAGAAAAAATCTGTTGGTATTCTTGACTGATTTCATCAATTAATTCATCATCCAATGGTTTGATTGTATGCATATCAATAACTTTCGCACTGATTCCATCCTTTTCTAACCATTCAGCCGCTTCCATTGCGATGTTCAGCGTTTCACCGGATCCGATAATCGCCGTATCTTTACCTTCTTTTAAGACATTCGCCTTTCCAGGAACAAATTCAATATTTTCGTCATAGCAATCTTTTAATACTTGCTTGCCAATTCTAATGTAGGCTGGTTTATCAGACTGGGCCAGATATTCAAACATTTTTCTAGTTTGAAATTGATCACAAGGCATAAAAATCTCTAAATTTGGAATGGCTCTGGTAATGGCTAAATCTTGCAATGAATGATGGGACATGCCCAAATCGCTATAGCTGTTGCCTCCGCTTATACCCACCAGCTTGACATTCGTATTTGAATAAGATACATCCACTTTTACTTGTTCTATACTTCTCATTGTTAAAAAAGCTGCCGGAGAAACTGCAAAAGGTCTTCTGCCGCTGCTTGCCAGACCAGCACTGATCCCAACTAAATTTTGTTCGGCAATTCCTACTTCAATAATCTGCTCCGGAAATTTTTCTGCATACGGTTTTAGTGAAGCCGATCCTCTAGAATCACTCGTCAGCACAAGAATATCCTTGTTTTTCTGTGCTTGTTCTATAAGAACTTCGCACATGACCTCGCCGGCTTTTCGTCCTGGTTTATTTTTCTCCATTTTCAAAATCACCTCCCAATTTTTTATCAAAATCTGCCATTGCTGCTTCATATTGCTCTTTGGTTGGAACTTTATGATGCCATTCCGCTCTGTCTTCTGCCACCTTTACCCCCTTGCCTTTCAGGGTATGTGCAATAACCAGATTAGGATGTCCATTTTTTTTAACGTTCTTTAAAGCATTCACGATTTCACTCATGTTATTGCCGTCAATTTCCTGGACGTTCCAGCCGAATGCTTGATATTTTTGCTTTAAAGAGCTGCTGTCCATTACTTCTTCATTGCTTCCAGTGATTTGTAAGCCATTATTATCAATAATGCCAATCAAATTATCCAGCCGATAATGATTTGCGGCCATGGCTGCTTCCCAAATAGAGCCTTCAGCCTGCTCTCCATCTCCCATTAAAGTATAAGTCAAATAATCTTTATTTGTGATTTTAGCATTTAAAGCCACGCCAACCGCAATCGATAGACCATGGCCTAATGAACCCGTATTCATTTCTATTCCCGCAACTTTATTATTCGGATGACCAATCAAATCCGTATGAAATTTTCCATATGTTTTCAACTTATTTTCTGAGAAAAAACCTTTATCTGCCAAGACAGACCAAAGTATTTCTACAGCATGTCCTTTGCTTTGAATGTATCTGTCTCTATCCACCCATTTAGGCTCAGCAGGATTGATCTTTAAAACATCATAATATAGAGCAATTAAAATATCCGTACAAGACAAATCAGATCCCGTATGACCCGTTCCAGAATCATAAATCATTTTCCAAACTTTTTTTCTCATTTCTAAAGCTTTAAATTCCAAATATTGAATTTGCATTTTGAGTTCTCCTTTCATTGAATAAAAAAAGTATAGCATTAGGCAAAAAGAAACACAAGACTTTTAGTTGTTTTTTAGTTGTTTTTTAGTTTCTGGAGAAATTTTATCTTCAGACTATCTTTTTCCCTTTTTTTAATGCTATTATTATAAAAAAACAACAGTAAGGAGAGCTGTAATGAGACTAGAAGATATAGCAAAGCTAGCAGATGTTTCTGTTTCATCCGTTTCTTTAGCACTGAATGACAGGCCCGGCATCAGCAAAAAAACTAGAGAAAAAATTTTAAAAATTATTGAAGAAAGCAACTATGTCCCACCAAAGAATTCTAAATTAAACGTAAAAACTGTCAGGATTCTTATCGTCAAACACTCAAACTCGACAAATAACTATCAAATAAAGCCTTTTTTTAGTGAACTTTTAGAATATCTGGATCTTGAGGCTAAAAAAAATAAAATTTATTTGATTTTAAATTTAATCAATCAAAATTCCTTAATGAATGAGTTCAAATTTCTTGAATCCAATCAACCATCAGATGCGTTAATTATTTTATCTGATTCTGTCTCTTTAGAATTAATTGCGGAATTGAAAAAAAATCAGCCTAACACCTTAGTCATCAACAATAGTTACCTATCAACAAATATTGATTTTTTGAATACAAACAACGTTTATTCCGGATATACCATTGCCAACTATTTATTTCAATTAGGGCATTTAAATATTGGTTATATTTCTTCATCTGAAAGAAAAGAGAATTTTATTGAAAGAGAAATAGGAGTAAAAAAAGCATTTAAAGAAAAAAAAATAATCTTAAATGAAGAATTTATATATAGTTTCATGCCTGCCGAGATAGCAGATTATTCTAAAGAAATGAAAGAAAAAATTATGGATGAAAATTTCCCGACTGCCTTTATTTGTGAAAATGACTATTTAGCTATCAGTCTGATCAAATCCTTACATTCCCTGGATAAAAAGGTTCCGGAACAAGTTTCTGTGGTTGGGTTTGACAATATTCCTGAAGGCAAAATTTTTATTCCTGAATTAACTACGATTGCTGCCTCCATTGAATTTACTGCCGAAATAGCGATAAAAAAAATTTTGAATTTTTTCAAAAAAGAATACTTGCCAACACAAACATTAATTCCAAGCCAAATAATCATCAGAGACTCCTGTCAAAAAAAATGAATCGATTCGTTTAGTAAGGATGTTTTTCTTATTGAAGATTGAATGCTTAAAAACACATAATTACTATAATTATTCAAATTAATTGAACCCTAATGACAGGATGTCTAATGAAATTTGACCATCTTGGAAAATAAATCGTAAAAGTCAAGTGGTCAGCTATAATAAACATGAGAAAATATAAAAAAATCGAAAACACCAGGAGAGATCTCATGAATCGGATCGATTAGATCGAAACCAAGCAATGAATGATCAAAAATATCCATCCGGAACAATGGTTTGGCGTTGACTATCATGTTAATTGGTCTCGCGGCTGCATTTACTGTGATTCCAGAATTGACAGCTTATCAAGAAAAATCGAACAAAATATTTGCGCCTGCTCCAAAGACTTTGCGGCTATGGAAAAACTAGCTTCGAAAAATATTTCTATCTGCCTTTTGCTCATGCCTGTTCTTCCTTTTATCACAGATCAGCCGTCAGCTATTAAAAAGCTTGTGCATCAAGCACACATCCTGCTGGTGTTCAATCCAGCTGTCCCTCGTTTGAAATGACTCCCAGAATCGGCCAAAGAGAACATTTTTATCGTTTTTTGGAACGAGAAGATTCGGTGCGGGCGTGGAGGGCCGAGACCGGGAAGGATTTCTTCTTCACCTGGAAAGCG
>JAATEZ010000096.1 GCA_015655485.1 Lactobacillales bacterium
GCACAGATCGTTTATCAATATTATAGTAATGGGAGATCCATTCGCGAAATCGCCCAAAAATATGACATTTCTTTAGGGGCAGCCCATAAATATATAAAAAAATTTAACAAGCAAGCTTATTGATATGCTAAAAAGTATAGTAGAATGACATTTGTCATAATAGGTACTGGGTCTGAATAAGTTGATTTAGTTAAAGAAAAAGTAGTAGAAAATACAATATTCATGAATAAAAACTTAATAAAATGATTAAAAAGGCTAGGAATTTGCCGGGATTATTAGTATACTATGTATTCAGGGAGACTGATAAGTCTTTTGTTATTTGGGTTTCTAATTTTTGGGGTCAATTCTAGGTATAGTATAATGTTAAATGGGTAATTTTACTATCATGTTTTTTATTATAATCAGGGGCCAATGAGAGAGAGTGATCATTGAATGAAAGACCTTTTGAGTTCGATAACAAAAAGGAGAATGGAAATATTTGAGGTTTTGTATAAAGAAAAAAATTGGATAAGTTCTAATGAATTAGCACTAAAAACAGATGTTTCTTTACGGACGATCAATAGTGATATTCATTATTTAAAAGAACGCTGGGCACCGTATCTGGTGATCGAGACTTCAAAAAAAAATGGGGTCCGTCTTACAACACCTCCAAGCAGTCAGGCTCAATTGATTTTTCATAATGGATTGAAAAAATCGGAAGCCTATCAATTCTTAGAACACATTTTTTTTGAACCCGAATATAATTTTGAACATTGGATCGATGAATTGTTTACAAGTGAATCCTCGTTGTATCGGACCACTCACCAAATCAATCGCTCTTTGAGAAATTATGGTATCTTTGTTCAAAAGCGCCCCTGTTTTTTACAGGGAAAAAATGAACGAAACGTCCGTTTTTTTTATGCGATATATTTTAAAGAAGCTTACGGTTTTTTTGATTGGCCATTTGAATTTGAGCGGAACAATATTGTTCTTTTTGTAGAAGATTTTTTGCAGCAGGACGCTTTAAAGGTTGACGATGAGCATAAATTGTTTCTTACTTATTTAACAGCTGTAACACTCACTCGCATCAGTCAGGGATTTATTTATTCTGGTTCCAATGATTTAGAGCCAGTTTCTGCCAGTAATGATTTTTATCGCTACAGCCATCATCTTGAACCGGCTGCGAACGAATTGAACTTAGTTATTAATAATGATACAAAAAATGAGTTGATCCGATCCTTGCTGATTTTTCAAAGCAGTGAAGTGTTTGAAAAACAAAATCAAACGGTTTTTGTTGAAATCAAACGGTTTTTAGAAACGATTCAAAGATTGTTTAATATTGAATTGACTGAATCTGTCCAAGAAAAAATTATTTTTATTTTTATCTATATTTATCAATTTTATAAAATTTATCCGCATCAGAATTACATATTGTTTAATTCAAAAGAATACAGTGGAATAACGATCAAAGAAAATTATCCAACTTTTTTCAAAATAGTGACGGATGGATTGATCAAAATGGAAAAAAAGACTGGCTTCCCCTGGAATAGTATCTTTTGTGACGAAATTACGTGCTGGCTGATTGTCAAATGGCCAAATTTAACGAACGCTATTGAAGACAAAAAACGCAAGGTACTATTATTAGTGATCAGTTCAATTGGACCAGACCATGCAGAGGTCTTGATGAATCAGCTCTATCGCAATTTTTCCACAAAAGTGGTCGTTCAATATCATGATCAGTCGATTTTTACTTTGTCAGATGAAAGTTCCAGCGAGTTTACGCCTTATGATTACATCATTTCAACTTTTAACAGCAATTTTTTGCCTCAGGAAAAGTTGATCGTTGTGGACGAGGTTCCTTCGAATAACGTTTGGGGAAATATTAGAAGAGCTATAAATAATGTACATAAAATTTCCAGCACAATATTGGCTGAATCAGGTGAAAACACGTAGTGGATCAGGGGGAGATATTGTGGCAGAAACGATAAATTTCTTTATTATAAATTTAGCGATCATAGTCAGCGCAGTAGTGACTTTCTATTTTTTTTCATTGCAAAACGCGACAAGAAAAAATGGTGCGACTGCAAATTTTCTCACTAATTATGCCAGGCAGAAGATGTCGACGAAGATGCAAATATTTGTCGGCGTATTTTTTGGTATCATCAGCTTTATTTTGTCTGTTAATCATATCCCTTTAGAAAACCCTAGTGATGTAGATACTCGCTATGTTATGGTCTATTTTGCTGTTTATTATGGTTCAACGATCAGCGGCCTTGTCACATCACTGGTCATGATTTTGTGCAAAATTTTACAATATGCCTTTTATTTGCCCGTATCGAATTGGGAATTTTGGAATAATATTTTACTTACTTTTTTTGTTTTTGCGCTGAGCGTTTTACTTACAAAAAAATTTACTTCAAAAAAAATTTCCC
>JAATEZ010000388.1 GCA_015655485.1 Lactobacillales bacterium
GATGACGGCTTGACACGGGCGATTTTTTCACTCTATGAATTTTCTAAAGCCAATCCCGATCCATCCGGCTGGCTGGATACTTTGCCGGAAGCCTATCAAATGACAGATACTTTAGATGAAAATAGCCTCTATCAAGATATTTTGAAGCCAAGGATATTAAGTGAATGTGAACAAAACATCACGCGTTCTAAGGAGATGCTGGATCTGGCGCAAAGTGATCCTGAGCTAAGTAAAGTATTGGACCTGGCGGAAGCGGAAAAACGTTTTTTTCAAAATTTCCAAAAATTTATTCAAGAGAATCAATCCGATAAGGCTTATCAATTATTAAAAACAACAGAATCACAGCGCTATCCGGCTCTGAAACGTTCAATAACAGATGACATAAAAATGCTGAATCAGAAAATCAAAGCCTTGCGTGATCAAAATACGGTTGTCAAAAAACAGTGGCAGGCCGAAGTTTTTTCGCTCTCACCTCTTGAACAGTTACAAATTCTAAAGAAAAGTCAACCAATCATTGAAGAATTGATTCGAGTCGAAAAACTTTTTTCCCAAGCTTATACACAGAAGAAAAAAGCCAAAGGGCTGGTCGATTTTAATGATCTAGAACATTTCACGTTGGCTATTCTGCGGAAAAAAGCAGCGCAAGGCTGGCAAGAAAGCGAAGCATCGATCTATTATCGTGAAAAGTTTTCAGAAGTATTGGTCGATGAATATCAGGATATCAATCAACTGCAAGAGTCGATTCTTTTTTGGCTGCGAAAACCGGATCCAGAGAACGGAAATTTTTTTATGGTCGGGGATGTCAAGCAATCGATTTATTCTTTCAGGCTGGCCGATCCTACTTTATTTATTGATAAGTATAATAAATATGAGAACAAGTCAGAAGGAGAAAGGATCATTTTAGCGGAAAATTTTCGTTCCAGAGCCGAAGTTTTAGATTTTACCAACTTGATTTTCCGGCAGATCATGGATCAAAAAGTGGGACAGCTTTCTTACGATGAGAATGCTCTGCTGATCAACGGGTATAAAGATTTTCCTAAAACGGCAGAGCATCAGACTGAACTTTTGATTTTTGAGAGCGGGCAGGAAGAAACTCAGGAATCAGAGAGTGAAACGGAAAACCTGGAAGATTCCTTTACGATTGATGATCGCACAGAAGGGGAACTTAGAATGGTGGCGCAGAAGATCCAGCAGCTTATTCAGGAAAAATTCCCTGTTTATGATAAGTCAGCCAAAGCGACCCGGCCTATCCGTTATTCGGATATTGTGATGTTGACCCCGACGAAGAAAAATAATTTATTGTTGCTGGATCTTTTCAAACAACTGGAAATTCCTTTACAGATCCATGATACACAAAATTATTTTCAGGCTACCGAGATCAGGATCATGATGGCGCTGCTGCAAATCATTGATAATCCTTACCAGGATATTCCCTTCGCTTCTGTCTTGCGATCGCCTATTGTCGGTTTATCAGAAAATGAAATGGCTTATATTCGGATAAAGGACAAGAAAAACAGTTATTACGAAGCCTTCTCGGCCTATTTAGCGGATCCTGCAGCAGGAAATGAACCGGAATTAGTCCCTGAGTTAAAGGCAAAGGCTCAGCACTTCAAGCAGCAATTAACGACTTGGCGCAAGATCGCCAGGCGTGAGGAAATCGCTGATCTGATTTGGCAAATTTATCAGGAGACTGGTTTTTTAGACTACGTCGGCGGTCTGCCTTCTGGAAAACAGCGGCAGGCAAACCTTCATGCGCTTTATGAGCGTGCGGCAAACTATGAAGAAATGAGCTTTAAAGGATTATTTCAATTTATTCGTTTTATTAAGAAAATGCAGGAAAAAGATAAGGATTTAGCAGAACCGACAACAGTCTCCCTAGAGGATACAGTCAGAGTGATGACGATCCATGCCAGTAAAGGGCTGGAATTTCCTGTCGTTTTTGTCCTTGATTTAACGAAAAAATTTAATCTTTCAGATTTAAAAACTCGTTATCTATTTGATGAACATCTTGGTGCAGGAATCCAATTTGTGGATACAGCAACACGTCTATATTATGCGACATTGCCGATGCTGGCCATTAAAATGATCAAAAAAAATAAATTACTCGCGGAAGAGATGCGTAAATTATATGTTGCTTTGACACGTGCGGAAGAAAAACTGTTTTTAGTCGGATCCTATGAAAGCACAGCGAAGGCTAAAGAAAAATGGAGTCAGGCCGCTGCTGAAGAAGAGCTTATCTTGTCAGAAAGTTTACGAACAAGCAGTAATGATTTAA
>JAATEZ010000239.1 GCA_015655485.1 Lactobacillales bacterium
AGAATGAAGAAAGCAAAAGAAATTGTTTATGATTTCGTTCAGCAGATAGTCTATACCGGCTCTGAGCATAAGGAAGGGATCTCTACTTCGTTCATTGCAGAATCTTTGGGTATTCAAAGGACCAATGTCAGTACATTATTAAATGAATTAGTAAGCGAAGGAACCATAAAAAAATCCAATACGAGACCGGTGCTGTATTCTTTAGCAGAACCATTCATGGTCGAACGAGATTTTTCCACTTTGATCGGGATGGATGGCAGTTTGAGAAATGCTATTCAATTGGCTAAAGCTGCGATATTATATCCTAATTCCAGTTTAAATGTTTTGATTTCGGCAAAAGCGGGATGCGGGACCACTTTTTTTGTGTCCAAAATGTTCGAATTTGCTCAAAATAATGGAGTATTAGGAAAAGAAGCGCCGTTTATCAGGGTAAATTGTCGAAATTATTCCAAAGATATTTTTTCATTAAATAGTGAGTTGTTTGGACCAAAGGGAGACCTTATTGGCAGCTGTTTTGATCAAGCACATTCGGGATTGTTATTTATAGATCACTATGACTTGTTGGATGCTAAGCAGCAATCGCGTATTTTAGATTTTTTAGATAATGGCTGGGAACATTTCTATCATCAGAACGATTCATCAAATGGTCCTGGTATTTTTGTCGTTTTATCCTGCTCTACACAGAGCGGGATCCAGGTTGATCGAAAAATCCCGGTAACGATCGAGCTGCCGGAATTGAAAGACAGGTCATCCAGTGAACAATTTGATTTGATCAATCATTTCTTTTCTGTAGAAGCCTATAATTCCCAAAGGACGATCATTGTTTCGGTCGAGTCTTTAAAAGCATTATTGTTGTCAGATTTTAATTATAATGTGAAAGAATTAGAGTTAGAAATAAAAGCGGCTTGTGCCAACGCTTATGTTCGTGTGGTCAATGATCCGGAAAGAGACATTGCTCTGTCTCTTGAAGACTTCAAAGCGCATATAAAAAAGGGCTTATTAAGGATCAAAGAAAACTATCAGGCATTCGATGGTTTATTCGACAATACTGAAAAGGTTATTTATGATAAAAAAACCGGCTATCAAAAGGATTTTGGTACATCCGCCAATGTCGATCTGTATTCAGAAATCAAGAAACAATATTATGAGTTGGAAAACAGAGGCATCAATCGAACTGGTATCAATAATGTCATCAATACACATATACGCAACCTTTTTAATAAATACAGCTATCATAACGTACTGGATGATCAAAATAATCTGGAACAATTGTCCAAGATAGTCAGTCATGAGGTGATCGACCTGGTTAGTCAATGGCTGACGACTTGCAAGAAGGAACTGTCCAGAGAATTTAAGTCCAGTGTCTTTTTTGGCCTTTGTCTGCATGTTAATTCATTGCTGACTATAAAAGTTCATCGGAAAAATATGGGAAATGATCAAATAACTAAAATTATACAAGAATATCCCAGAGAGTATGCCTTGAGCCGGCAATTTTCTTCAGTATTGAAAAAACAGCTTGGTTTGGATCTGCCTGTGGAGGAGAGTATATTATTCTCGATGTTTTTGATCGAAACAAATGAGAAAGAAGAAGTAGGAAAACCCGTTTTACTTTATATTATGCATGGGAAAGGCACTGCCTCTTCACTGGCCGAAACGACCAATGCTCTTACCCAAAGCAATAATATCTACAGCTATGATTTATTATTGGAGATGGAGACACAACAAGCAATGAAAGAAATCAAGGAGCAAGTCATGAAAATAGATCAGGGTCAAGGTGTTATTGTTATTTATGATATGGGTTCTATAAAAACGATCATGGAAACGATCGCTGAGGAAATAAATATAAAAATTCGCCTGATCCATATGCCGATCACTTTAGTTGGGATCGATGTAGCCAGAAAATGTTTGATGGAGACGGATGTTGATTATGTTTATCACATGGCTAATGTAGACTTGAATAACCTGCGCAATGATGAAGAGAAAAAAAACGGACTGATCATCACACTTTGTCATACTGGAGAAGGCGGCGCAGAACAGCTGAAACGGTATGTCGATCAATACTCTAAATTGGGAATGAAAGTGAAGGCGTTATCTGTTTCTGCCAGAGACAAGTTGGTTGAAGAAGTATTGACTTTGCGGAAAATTTATCGGATCCATACCTTTGTCGGCACTTATGATCCCAAGCTTTTTGGCATACCTTTTATTTCTATTGCAAAAATATTTGAAAACTCAAAAGAAAATCTGGATCGAATCCTTATGTTCGAACCTATTACATCCAAGTTTTTTAATTATGATGAAGTTTATGACTATTTGGGAGAACAATTTAAGTATGTATCCATTCCCAAACTCAAAATGGTTCTTCCCAACATCATTGATGAAGTAGGGATCTTCTATTCGCTGACGGAAGATCAGCAAATTGGCTTGTTCATGCATTTAGCTTGTTTGATCGAACGATTGCTGGAAGGAGAAACAGTAGCGAAAAATGAAGAGAAAAAAAAGCTGATATCCTTATTTGAAGAGGACTATCGTGAAATCTCAAAGATTTTAAAGAAAATCGAACGGGCCTTTAAAATTATTATTGACGACAACGAAATCGCCACGATCATCATGATCATCAAAAAAATCTAAACCCGCAGTAAATAGAAAAGCTTAAGTGAGGTGTGTCAGATTTTGAGCCATAGGAAAAGAAAAATTATAGCGATGTACGAGTATCTCAATATCGCGAATTTTTACTTGTACTATGGTCGAAAAAATCTACCTCACGAAGCCGGACACAGAAAAGCTGAGTAAGTTCGATCAGCTCAGGAGAAAACAAGCATGGATCGCTCTTTGATCCATCCCGCTTTTAAAAAAATATTAGGAGATCCGTCTGTCAAGAGATGGAACTCCTAATATTTTTATTCTTCCTCATTTCTGGCTTTGAGAATACCTTCTTGGATCTCAAAAAGTGTATCTGACATTCTTCCAAAATATATTCCCTCACTGAACCATTTCATCAATAAATGATGTTTGGCATTGTCAAAGCTTTCGATTTTTTGGTTGAATATAATTTCAAGCCCCTGATCTAATTGTTTTGTGCGGTAGCAAATCGTGATGGTGTCAACGGCAGTTTTTATTTTCACTTGGTACACGGAGCCTCGGAGATATTCTTCAATGAAAATATCAATGCGTGAGTTGGACACTTCGTGATATTTCGTATATTTCAATCCTTTCTTGATATTTTTCACGCTAAAATCATGAGATGTATTTCCTTGAATATCTAATAATACTTCTTGTTCCAAGTAATCATAAAACTCTTTTTCCTCTACGTTTAAAATTCTTGTGATTTTCATATCTGTATTATAAACAGTCGATTTGCGTTTGACAATACACCAAAATTCATGAATAACTTAGCGGAATTATACAGAATTAGTTTGGCGTATACACAAAGGTTAAAAAAGAAGATTTATTTATACACTATTAGTTTTTTAGAAGATATTTTCCTGAAATCAGCTATTTTTAGCTAAAATCAGTCAAAAACGGCTCTAATTGTGTATAAATAAAAAAATACACAAAATGAAAGCGCCTTTACTTTTTACATGGCTCATTTTATTATGTGGATGCAAAACTAAATAGTGCATCTTTAGTGATGCAGAAAGAAGGATATTTAATGAATGAAAACAGTAAGAGTGAATTAGCGTCCATGAATATTATCGCCAATTCGGGTGATGGCCGCTCCTTCGCTTTTCAGGCCCTTGAAGAGGCGAGAGCAGGCAATTTTGAGGAATGCGGGCGGCTATTATCAAAATCTGATGCATCGATCAATTTAGCTCACAAGGCACAAACAGATCTGCTTTTTGCTGAGGCAAACGGAGAAAAACAGGACATCAATATTCTTTTGATCCACTCCCAAGATCATTTTATGACCAGCATGTTAGCGAATGAATTGATCAAAGAAATTATTCGGCTTTATAAAGAAAAATAGAAAGAGAGGCAGGAAAAAGAATGAAAATTTTACTCGTGTGTGCCGGTGGAATGTCAACCAGTATTTTAATGAAAAAGATGGAGACTTATTGGAAGGAACATGATCAAAAACTGGATATCAAAGCGGTTGGTTTATCCGAATATCAGGATGTGTATACAAATTACGATATTATTATGGTAGGTCCGCAAGTCTCTTATCGCTTAAAAGAAATCAAAGAGGCGACAAATTTGCCTTGCGACTCGATTCCATCTTTTGACTATGCGATTGCAAATTGTCCAAATATCATGAAATTGGCCGAAAAACTGTATGCTCAAAAGTAAATAAAATAAATTTATTCAGCTTTACGAGTCTGACTTTTCGACACTATAGCTCAAGGCTAATTCGCGATGCTGCTCATCGCTATAATTTTTCTTTTCCCTATGGCTCTAAGTCAAATACGACTCGTTCAGCTTTTAAAGAAAGAAGGAAAAAAACATGGAAAATCTTTTTGAAAGCAAGCTGATGATCAATTTACAAGAATTTGGTCAAAAGCTGGGAAGAAACAAATTCTTAGCGGCATTACAAGCAGCTATGATGTCTTTGATGGGGATCATCATGGTGGGAGCTATTTCGCAAATCATCTGTGCGATCGGCGGCGATACGTTGTTAAATCTATTTTCTTCAGACAGTCAAATTTATGCAATCATCTATTTACCTTATCAATTTACAATGAATTCGCTTTCGCTGTGGGTCGTCGCTTTACTTGCATACAATTATGCTAAAAATCTAAAAATGAAATCGCCGATCATGAACGCGATCGACGCGCTGGTTTGTTTCTTAATAGTTGCAGGTGCTTTGTTTACAACGAAAGCCGGGATCACCGGAATTGATATGACCTATCTTGGAGCACAAGGCATGTTTATCGGATTCTTGGTGGTATTTATTTCGATTAAAATCGAGAAGTTCTGTGCCGATAAAAATATCCGGATCAAAATGCCTGATGTGGTACCGCCATTCTTGCAGGATGGTTTCGCTTCCATCCTTCCTTTATTATTCAGCGTCATTATCTTTTTAGTGATTTCCAGTATTGTTACAGTAGCTACAGGAGGAGCCTACACTATATGTTCAGGCTTTATGGCATTGCTTGGCGCTCCGTTGAGTGCATTGACTTCTGTTCCGGGAATGTTCGTCATTTGTATTTTTGCGACTTTATTATGGTGTTTTGGTATTCATGGAACAATGATCATTATTCCAATTATTTTACCGTTAAGTTTACAGGCCGCTGCAGCGAATGCTGCCCTGCATGCTGCTGGAAAACCATTAGTATTTTATCCGGTTGTCTTATTTGGAGCAATGGCTATTGCCGGAGGGACCGGAAACACTTTACCTCTTGCGATCATGGGAATGCGCTCCAAATCCAAACAAATCAGTGCCGTCGCCAAAATTTCGGCAGTTCCGGGTTGGTTTGGAATCAACGAGCCGTTAACCTTTGGGATGCCGATCATGTATAATCCGGTACTTTGTATCCCTTATGTATTAAATGTTCCGATTGTTATGCTGATCACCTATTTTGGATATCAGATTGGGTTC
Source organism: Lactobacillales bacterium (assembly GCA_015655485.1). GTDB lineage: Bacteria > Bacillota > Bacilli > Lactobacillales > Vagococcaceae > JAATEZ01. The sequence goes on from JAATEZ010000239.1 coordinate 5,534, forward strand.
CTGCAGCCGGCCTGGATCGCTATTTCAGCATTGCTTCCGATGGGCTTTTCCCAGTACTTATCTACTTTAAGATGGCAGAATGCCATTTGGGATTACTTGATGTTGATTCCGGCCACCATTGTCTGGTATCCATTCTTTAAAATTTATGAAAAGCAGATAGTTGCGAAAGAAGCAGAGGCAGAAGCTGCAGAAACAGCACAAGCAACAGAAATTTAATCTCATAATAATTTGGAAAGGACTTAAAATAAAATGACATTTAAAAAAGATTTTTTATGGGGCGGAGCTACTGCTGCCAATCAGTATGAAGGCGGATACTTGGAAGGCGGGAAAGGATTAAATAGTTCCGATGTCCTTACCTCAGGCTCGCATACGACTCCCAGAAGAATGACATGGATCATTCCAGAAACAGGAGAAACCGGTTCTACAGGGATGGGATTTGGTGGAGAAACAGTTTTTCCAAAAGGCGCGATCCCGGCTGTTATTGATGGTGAGTATTATCCAAGCCATGAGGCGACGGATTTTTATCACCATTTCAAAGAAGACATTGCTCTCATGGCAGAAATGGGATTTAAAACATTTCGTTTAAGCATGAACTGGGCTCGGATTTTTCCAAATGGAGATGACGAATCCGCCAATGAAGCGGGTTTAGCATTTTATGATGCGGTTTTTGATGAATGTATGAAATATAAAATCGAGCCTTTAGTTACTTTGTCTCACTACGAGACTCCTTTAAACTTGACCATCAGTTACGGCGGCTGGATCGATCGCCAATGTATTGATTTTTTTGAAAAATATGCAACGACTGTATTCAAACGGTATTTAGGTAAAGTCAAGTATTGGCTTACTTTTAATGAAATCAATTGTATGGAATTTGCGCCTTTTCTTGCCGGTGGAGTTCTTGATCCAACCGCTCAAAATAAAGCACAAGCGGCTCATAACCAATTTGTGGCCAGTGCGAAAGTTGTGAAAAGCGCTCATGAGATCGATCCAAATATCAAGGTTGGACAAATGCTTGCCTATCAGCCAACCTATGCTTATAGTTGCGACCCTGAGGATCAATTACTGGTCATGGAATCTATGCAAACAGCACTTTTTTATTCAGATGTCCAAACGGGCGGGAAATATCCCGCCTATCGGTTGAAAAAATATGAGCGTGAAGGGATCGCTCTTGAAGATACACCTTATGACTATGAGTTATTGGCAAAATATCCAGCGGACTTTTTAAGTTTTTCTTGTTACGGTTCCACCACTTTAACGACCCATAAAGAAGCATCAGAAGGCAGCGGAAATTTGTTCATGGGTATTAAAAATCCTTATTTGGAAACCAACGCCTGGGGTTGGGCCACTGATCCTGCTTGTTTGAGATTGGCCTTAAATTCCTTGTACGATCGTTATCATAAACCATTATGGATAGTGGAGAACGGGATCGGCTGGGACGATCAAAAAGAATCTGACGGCAGTGTACACGATAGTTACCGAATCGACTATTTACGAAAGAATATCCAATCTATGGATGAGGCTGTTAATATTGACGGTGTGGATTTACTGGGTTATACCATGTGGGGCTGTATTGATTTAGTGAGTGCTGGTACAGGAGAAATGAAAAAGAGATATGGATTTGTCTACGTTGATCGCGATGATCAGGGCAAAGGTTCATTTGCCCGTAGTAAAAAGGACAGTTTTTACTGGTATAAAAAAATGATTGCTTCACAAGGGAAAAACTTGGATTGATAGATGTTTTCCTGTTTATTGTGAAAAAATTGAATCATTGGATCAAAATAAAATTTTGGGCAGTGCAAGTTGAAAAACTTGCGCTGCTTTTTGGATTACATGAAAAGAAGAAAAAGCAGCATCATTGGACCTAAAACAAATTCATTTACATGAGTATTTCGAAAATTTTCATATTTTTTGTTAGATAATTAAGAAAATATATTGAAAACGAAAGAATTCAATGATAATATATTTGATAATGATAATCGTTATCAGTTACGTTTTTTTCTGATATCTTTATCATAAAATGATTGTCTAACGAGGGTGAGCGCCTTATCTGATCCAAAGGAGAGTGACTTTAACAATAATGTTTAGTTCAAAAAAATGGATTCAAAAATCATATTATCAGATCGCACTCACGTTTTTTTTAGTTATATTTTTTGTTTTTTCAATTGTCTTCTCATTAGGGAGCGGGCAGGCAGAGATCTCATTGATAGATGTTTTTCAGATTCTGCTTTATAAATTTTCTGGCGGCGTCCTGGGAAACATTGCCGACATTGAGCAGGCGGTCGTGAATATTATCTGGTTTGTCCGCACGCCGCGTGTATTGATGTCGATTTTTGTCGGTTTAGGTTTAGCGACAAGCGGCGCGATCATGCAGGCGGTCGTTCAAAATCCTTTAGCGGATCCCTATATTTTAGGGATCTCATCCGGTGCCTCTCTGGGTGCGACTTTCGCCATTATGATCGGTTTTGGTTCGGCAAGTATCTTTTCACAGCTGAATCTCTCACTCAGTGCTTTTATCGGTGCCTTGCTAGCCACCTTTTGTGTGTTGTTTCTCTCAAATATCGGCGGCAGGATGACTTCAACCAAGCTGGTATTATCTGGAACGATCATCAATTCGATCTTTAGTTCCTTTTCCAGTCTGATCATTTATCTTGCCGATGATGCTGAAGGAATAAAAAGTGTGACTTTTTGGTCCATGGGAAGCCTGGCTTCGGCGAGCTGGTCCAAATTACCCTTATTGATAGTTGTGACACTGGTGATCTCTGTTTTTTTTGCCAGTCAATTTCGCATTTTGAATACGATGCTGCTGGGTGATGAAGCGGCGGTCACTTTAGGTATCTCGCTAGGGAAGTATCGCCGCATCTACATGATCATCGCTTCATTATTGACCGGTTTGATCGTTGCCAATTCCGGCATGATCGGTTTTGTCGGTTTGATCATTCCCCATATTGTCCGCGGGATCTATGGATCAGATCATAAAAAACTGGTTCCCATGTGCGGATTTATCGGGGCGTTTTTTTAGTTTGGACCGATCTGTTTTCCAGGATCATTCTGCCAAATACGGATTTGCCGATTGGCATTTTGACGGCCATTATCGGGGCGCCGATCTTCATTTATATCATCGTAAAAAAAGAGTATCAATTTGGGGGATAGCCATGAGTTTAGATATTCAAAACCTGCATGTAAAGCTTGGTAAAAAGGAGATCATTCATGATTTGTCTTTATCAATGAATACAAACCAGTTTGTCGGGATCATTGGTGCCAATGGGAGCGGCAAGTCTACCTTGCTAAAGACGATTTACAAAAGTTTGACGCCGGCCAAAGGTAGGATTTATTTTGACGGATTGGATATCTTGCATACGCCGGCCAAAAAGGTTTCACAAAAATTAGGCGTAGTCGGCCAGTTCAATGAGCTGAGTTTTGATTTTACTGTTTTTCAAATGGTTTTGCTGGGACGGACACCGCATAAAAAGCTGTTAGAGTCAGATACTAAAGAAGATTTCGCGATCGTTGAACAGGCCTTGGCTAAGATGGGACTGACTTCTTTCAAAAATGAAAGTTTTTTATCTCTATCCGGCGGGGAAAAACAAAGAGTCATTCTGGCTCGGGTCCTTGCCAAGCAGCCTGAATTTATGATTCTTGATGAACCGACGAATCATTTAGACATCCGTTATCAATTAGAAATGATGGAAAGTGTCAAAAAACTTGGTATTGGGGTGTTGGTGGCACTGCATGATCTGCAGCTGGCTGCCAACTACTGCGATTATTTATATGCCATGAAAGACGGAGCGATCGTTGCTTTTGGAACACCTGAAAATTTGTTTACGCAAGACTTGATCGAAGATTTATATGGAATAAAATGTTCTATTTACAAAAATCCAATGACAGATAAAATAGCTTTTCACTACTACTTATAAATGATTAGGAGCAGAATGAAAATGAAAAAATTTAGCGGGTATTTATTTGCTGCGGCAATGATCATCCTTCTTTCCGCATGTGGGTCAGCTGATACAAAGGAAACAAACGCTGATTCAACGGACAGCGCTTATCCAGTGACCATCAAAAATTATGCCAAAGCGGAAGGCGCAAGCGATTGGACGAAAAAAAATCAAGTCTTTGAAAAAGCACCGGAACGTGTTTTAGCCAATACGCGACCGGCAGCCGAACTCTTGCTGCATCTTGGGTTAGCGGATAAAATCGCTGGTGTTGGAGCAACATTTGGGATTGCGGACGAATCAGTAGCAGACGAGTTTGACAAATTAAATCTTTTATCTGACGGCTATATCGGTAAAGAAGTCGCCTTAAGTGTTGATCCCGATCTGGTTTTCGGACGCGGCGGTCTTTTTGAAAACGAAGACTGGGGGAATGGAACAGTTGATTCAATCAATGAAATGGGCATACCAACCTATGTTTTGGAAACCTCCTTGCCAACAGCGACTTTCGAATCAGTTTACAAAGATATTAAAAATTTAGGCAAGATTTTTAATGTGCCTGAAGCAGCCGACAAATTTACTGATGAGCTAAAGGCTCGCGAAACAAAATTAAAAAAACAAGTAGCGGATGTGGATCAGGATCAGACGTTTGCTTACTTGCATATCAGCGATCCCAGCGAACTCCTGGTTTATTCGGCTTATGGGGAAAGTTTTTTCAATGACTCATTTTCTATGATCAAATTGGATAATGTTTTCAAAGATGTGCAAGGAGACGTTTCGGTTGAGACGCTGATCGAGACCGATCCGGATATTTTGATCGTACCAGACTGGTCGACCTATCAGGAAGGGGCAAAGACTCAGGATATGATTGACGCGATCATGGAAAATTCCAAGTTGTCAAGTATGAAAGCCGTTAAAAATAAACAAGTATACGCGGTAGACTATAACTATATGTTTGGTTATGGTTATCAATCTCTAACCGGTATGGAAAAATTGGCAGATCAATTGTATGGAGAATAACAACTTTTTAAAACTTGTATAAAGAGCGATTGAATTTATCAGTTAAATACTAAAGAAAGTAGAGAAGAATATGAATCAATTTATAAAAGATGTCGTGATCATTGGCGGCGGGCCGGCGGGTTTATATGCTTCTTTCTATGGCGGACTGCGAGATTTGAGTGTGACGTTGCTGGAGGCTCAGAATGAGCTTGGCGGCAAGTTGAATTTTTATCCCCAAAAATACGTTTGGGACGTTGGTGCGCTGCAGGCCACACGCGGGATTGAGATCCGCGAAAATTTAACAAACCAGGCAAAAATGTTTGGTGCAGATTTTTATACTAATACGCGCGCGGTGGACATCATCAATAAAGATCCATTATTCTATGTTAAAGATGAACATGATATGGTTCATGTTTGTCGTACGGTTCTATTCGCTGTTGGCGGCGGGATCATTTTACCCAAAAAACTGGAAGCAGAAATTCATGGAGACAGCGGCGACAATGTGCATTATGCCTTTCCTGATCACAAACTTATTCAAGACAAAGAAGTGATCGTTTCAGGCGGCGGCGATGCGGCG
>JAATEZ010000488.1 GCA_015655485.1 Lactobacillales bacterium
GAAATGTTAGAAAAAGTGAAAGAAAAATATGCAGAACAGTTTGTTCTTTATCACGCTGTTGCCGAAGTACTGGCAGATAACAAAGTGGATGCTGTATTGGTCGCAACGCCGCACTATGACCATCCAACGATCGCGATCCAGGCAATGAATGCCGGCAAGCATGTATTGATCGAAAAACCGGCCGGAGTTTTCACAAAAAAAGTATCAGAAATGAATACGGCAGCAGCTGAACATCCCGAGCTGACTTTTGGTATTATGTATAATCAACGGACGAATCCCATGTATCAGAAAGTTCGTGAAATGGTTCAGACCGGTAGATTGGGTCAGCTGCGGCGCACAAATTGGATCATCACGACCTGGTACCGTTCCCAAAGCTATTATGATTCTGGCGGCTGGCGGGCCACCTGGAAAGGGGAAGGCGGCGGCGTTTTGCTGAATCAAGATCCTCACCAGCTCGATTTATGGCAATGGATCTGCGGTATGCCGGACCGGATCCGTGCTTTTGCCTATTTTGGCAAGCGCAGAGCAATCGAAGTAGAAGATGAAGTGACCGCCTATGTGGAATATCCGAATGGTGCGACGGGAATTTTTATTACGTCAGTTTCAGAGACACCGGGAACCAATCGTTTAGAAATAGTCGGTTCAAAAGGGAAGCTGATTATTGAAGATCAGCAGCTTTCTTTCTGGGAATCAGCGGAGGATGAAGCGGAATTCAACAAAAATTTTAAGGGCGGTTTTGGCGAACCTGCTCAAAAGAAAGTTGAGATTCCTGTAAAATATGACAATCAGGATGAGCATCAAAAGATCACTCGAAATTTTATCCATCATATTCTTTTTGGCGAAGATTTATTGGCACCGGGGATCGAAGGGATCAACGGCTTGATGATCTCAAATGCTTTTCATTTATCTGCTTGGCAAGATCAATGGGTCAGGCTGCCGCTGGATGAAGAGCAGTACTATACAGAATTGAAAAAAAGAATCGCAAAGTCAAAAGTGAAGGATGTCGAAGAAGTTATTTTAAATACGGAATCGACTTATTGATCTAATGAAAGATAAACAGAGGATAAATGTCGGAATTATCGGTTGCGGGAATATCTCTCATACCCATATCCGAGCCTATCAGAAAATAAAGGAGGTCCAGGTGGTCGCTTGCGCGGATATCGATCAGGATCGCGGCAAAAATTTTTCAAAAAAATATAAACTGACTTACTTTGAGAATTATTTAAGCTTGCTGGCGGATGAAAGAATCGAACTGGTGTCGATTTGTACGCCTCATTATCTTCATAAGGAAATGGTCATTGGCGCATTGAACGCAGGTAAAAATGTTCTTTGTGAGAAGCCGCTGGCCATTACTGTCAGTGAAGCGGAGGAAATTTTGACTGTAGTTCATGAAACAGGAAAGAATTTTGGAGTCTGCTATCAAAACCGCTTTAATGAATCCTCGCTGCAGCTGAAACACCTGTTGGCAGAGAAAAAATTCGGACAACTAAAAGGAATCAAATGTTTTGTGACCTGGCACCGGGATCAGGAGTATTATCGTGCTTCATCATGGCGCGGAACTTGGGAAAAAGAAGGCGGCGGTGTCCTGATCAATCAAGCGATCCATACCCTCGACTTGATCACCTGGCTGGTTTCGACTCCAGTCAAGGTCAAGGGTAAGATCATGAACAGCTTGCTGGAACAAGCGGTCCAGGTGGAAGATACAGCGATGGCCACAGCGCTGATCAATCCCAATATTCCTGTGAATATTTTTGCGACCACGACCTACTCGTCGGATCCTGCTCCTGAAATTTATTTCGACTTCAGCAAAGCGGCGGTCAAGTTGACGACGGAAGCTTTAGTGGTCAACGGGGTTCCGGTCGTGTTTGGAAAAGCCATGACTGAAAACCTTGGAAAAACCTATTGGGGTCAGGGACATCTGCGTTTGCTGCAGGCTTTCATTGATAAAATCCAGGGACGGGATACCTTGGATGCGACTTATGTTCCTGTCAGCGACGCGATCGATTCTCTCAGGCTTGTCCAGGGAATCTACCAGTCTGCTAAAGAAAATACTTGGGTTGCTTTAAACAAAAATAATTGATGGAGTGTCATTTTGGGACGAAGGAAGGGCAAACAGCCTCAGTGACAGGAGTGCTGCGGCGGATCAATATTTTTCAGCTTGTGTGCAGGTTAAAAAAAAAAGAAAAGAATTTAGAATAATTTTTTAAAGGGCGGTTCATTGATTAGTTTTAATTAATGGACCGTCCTTTAATTACGGATAAACGGTGAGTCAAAATAGTAAAAGTGTTGGCCTGCTTCTCATAAATATAAAGTTCCCTTTTTGATCAGTTTCGATTCACGACATTTTTAAGCAATCCATGTATATAAAGAAAGCGTTTTTATATCTATTATAATAAATGTAGAAACAAAAAATAAACAGGTTGAGGAGAAAAAAACATTAAAAAAATCATTATTTCTGCTGTTTTATTGCTGGGTTGTTTGTCAATGGCCGGATGCGGAAAAGGAGGGAATTCTGATAACTCTTCGGGTAAGAAAGAAATTGTTATTTCATCTTGGGATACAGCGGGGGACGCATTAAAAGAAAATGCTAAAGCTTATATGAAAGAAAACAAGGATGTGAAAATAACCATCATTCCTTCAGATGCCGGCTTGCAGAAAGTGATCCCTAACTTGATTTCCGGCAAAGGGGCACCGGATATTATTCATACTCAAGCTAGAGATTTTTCTGGTGTGCTGGCTAAATTTCAAGGTCAATTTTTGGATATTACGGATGACGTGAAAGACATAAAGGCTGATTTTGTTAGTGCTGCCTGGAACAATACGGAGTCTGACGGAAAAATCTATGCTATGCCGTGGGACATTGGTCCGACGGCGTTGTATTACCGGACGGATTATTTTGAACAAGCAGGCATTAAGGCTGAGGATATAAAAACTTGGGATCAATTTATCCAGGCAGGGATTGAACTGCAAAAAAAGCTGCCGAATGTTAAATTTACCAGAGACAGCGGTCCAACAGACTATGACCATTATCAGATTTTCTTAAATCAATTAGGCGGAAGTTTCATGAAGGATAATAAAATCGATCTGCTGTCTCCTGAGTCGATCAAAGCTTTTGAATTGATACAAAAAATGTACAGCAGCGATATTATTGAATCTGATTCCGGGGATGTGAACCGGTTTACTAAAGGCGAGGTAGCCTGTGTTATCAATCCAGTTTGGTTTGCGGGACATATCGAATCAAAAGTTCCCGATGAAGCCGGCAAATGGAAAGTGATGGAATTGCCTGCGTTTGAGGAAGGCGGCAATACCCATGTGAATTTAGGCGGCGGTGTGTTAGCAGTTACGACACAGTCAAAAAATCCTGCTGTTGCTCTAGATTTTTTGAAATACTGTCTGGCAACAAATGAAGGGGAAAATGTGATGATGACTAAGGGATTGTTCCCTTCCTACATTCCTTATTACGACACGGAAGAATTTAAACAGGAAAATAACTATTTTGGCCTGCCGTTGAATACATTCTTTAGCCGTTTAACGACGGACGTCCCTAAAATAGAGTATGGCACGATCATGCTGGACACCTATACGCCATTGGGTGATGCCTGCGCTGAAATAAAGAAAGGGAAAAATGTTGAAGATACAGCAGAAAAATGTGCGAAAACAGTTTCTGAAGCCACAGGAGTCAAAATCAACACTTATTAAATATTAAGAAAAAGGCTGGAATAACAGCTAAGGAGGATCTCAAGCAGGAATTGATTTCTGTTTTACGATAGGATTGCGGTGTTTGAACTGGTCTTAGAATTGAATGAATGTGAACCGGAAAAATACCGCAATTCTTTATCGGCTTAGTAAAAAGGAGGAATTTCTATGCCATCGTCAGTGAAATCTGAAAAGGAGAAGGTTGAACCAGCCCGTTTTAATTGGAAAAAATCCACTCCTTATTTATTTTTATGCCCCTTCATTTTGGTATTCGCTATTTTTTTGATCTATCCGATTTTTAACTCATTTTATCTTTCTTTTACTTCAGCTCAAGGGAATACGATGGAATGGGTCGGTTTGGATAATTTTGTTCGTGTTTTAAAGGACAGGGTATTTTGGAAATCTTTAGGAAATGTTTTCCTGTTTTTGATCATTCAGGTACCGATCATGATTTTTTTGGGCTGTGTGATTGCTTCGGTACTGAATACAAAATCATTAAAATTTAA